>JAOAPR010000312.1 GCA_025463005.1 Bryobacterales bacterium
CTGGTGTTTATGCAGAAGGTGCCTTGAAGCCTCGTGACTTTTTTGCACGTTCGGTAGACGAGGTATGGATGGTTAACGGCGTCACCTATCCAGAAAACACCGACAAGAATCCGACTTGCTTCGCTGACCGCGTGTACAATGATGGCTCACGTTTCCAATTGTCCAAGGACTTGGCGAATAACGAGCTTTACATTTGGTTCAAAGACAACACGTGGGAAATTAAAGGTCCATTCGGACCCAAAGCCTCGTATCCGGTGCGCATCAACATCTTCGATTCCCGAAATCAGATAATAGGGGGTGGAGATATGCAGTTTTCGGTTTTAGCAAAGAACATAATCACCTTGCGGCGCATGTCTGAAAAGGCGTTTTTGGAAGTCTTCTTTCGTGGCGACAAATTAGTGTTCGTCATGCCGGGGACCGTGCCCAACGCCACGGTAACACTTAACGGGGCCGCAAAGAGGATGGTGCGCGCACTAAGCGAATGCGTGAAGGCATTCGGAAGTGTTGATACGTCGAAAAAAAGGAAAGATGAAGTACCGGATTTGACGGCTCCGGCCAAAGGCGAAAGAATTTGAAGGGCTCCAATCCTGTTTGAATGCCGCTAGCGCGGCGAAACAAATCGCCAAACGATAACTGTGCTCCGCCCCGACGAAGCCCAGTCCGACTATGCCAGCTATTCCGTAATGTTCTTCCGATTTCCAGTTCTCGCCGCAGCAGCCGTTGTCATTCTCGCTGCGGCTGGCGGCGCGCGAGCCACCATGCCGATGCTTTCATCTGAGCCATCTCCCGCCTCGCCCGCGGCCTGCCAAAAATGGGCAGATTTGCAGAGCGGCGATGCCCTCGACATGTGGGGTCTCAATGAGGACGGCTCGTGGCCCCGCGAAGTCGCAGTCTTGCGGCTGACTTTGACTTGTCTGGGCCGCGCGCGTCCTGAAATCGTGGGGTTCGGATCGAGCGTCGGCTTCGATGACGCCTACTGCACCAAGCATCGTGAGTTCGGCATCTGCAAGAAGCGCGCAGCTGGTAAACCGACAGTGAGCGCCGATGAGTTTGTGTTCGGCAGCAGCGGTGTCGCCAATTCCGGCAATCCCGCCGAGAGTATCAAGGATTTCCGAGTGGATCGGTCCCTCCGCCCTCACGCAACGGTTCCGTGCCTACACCGTCCGGGTCGCAAAGGGCGAGGATTGCCTGACGTGCGCCACGATATCGGGACGGCCAGGCATCATCGAAGTGGACCATGGACCGGACGGCAAGACGGTCATGGGGGCGGCCTCGCGTGACGAAAAGTCGTCCGACGCGTTCGGCAACCGCGTCGGCGGATCTCTCGCCGCCGAGGGCTTGGAAAATCGATGCGGGCTGCATTAACTTTCATCAAGCTAATTGAGCCCGTAAGTTCAATTGGTACGATCCGGCGACACATACCTAAGCTGAGGTGAGCCAGGTAAACTCGTAGCATCACGACACCTTCCCCGGAAGGGGCCGCGCAAGTTCGGAAGCTAATAAGCGAGCGAATCTGATGTAGGTTTTGTCGATGAGGAGCCGGATAGTTGGACGCTGGACTCAGTTCGTTTTCCTCTCTAGATCACTCTTCCAAACGAACAAAGCGATTGCTCCAGTCTTCTCTAGGGCTTTTGCATGAACGTCAGATACTCTGATCACCCCTTTGCTGTGACTCTTGAACGTACTCGAACCAAAAATCACCGGATCCCCGTCAACAAATGCTGCTGAAAACCCTACTTTGAAATCAGCCTTCGTGTCATTGTCGAGCGTGATCTCTATTTTGGAGATATGTGAATCGAAGGATTCCCGTTCAAGGACTTGCTTGATCTGATTGCTTAGGCTTTCGAATACGGACTTGGCCAGACAGAGATCGAACTCAGCCATGCCGTCGTCTTGAACCCTTACTCCAAGGGCCGCGACTCCCTGATAATCAAACCTATAGTTATCAGGGCCAGTTAGCGTACCGTTGACCAAGGAGATGCTTCCTTCAATGACAACAAAGTCTTGCAGCTCCCTTCGCAAACAACCAGCACCTGTGAACTCGGGCATTTGCGGCTTCATGATCTCCACGATTTTCTGGCCATACAGCATGCATTTGTCTTTGGTTGGCACTTCCACCAAATATCGAACCTTCGCCTTCTCAGTCTGACCGGTTTTTGCAACCGAGAGGATGTCGGACAAATATACGTAGCCCTCCGTTTCCACATCGCACCCGGCGAGAGCTAAGGAACAAACAATCGCAATCAAAGCAGATCGAAAAATCATAGTCCCCCCTATGCATCAGCATCAGTATCTGCAAACACTCATGACTTATAAGGAATGGGGGCGGTCGGCGAGTTGATTTAGGGTTGAAAGCCTCCATCATCCGTGAGAAGTGCATTGCGTAGAGCTTGGATGAAGGACGCTCAAAGCCCGCTCAGGTCAGTTTATCGCCCCTGCTGGGATCTCCACGCGGAGGGGGCATCCCGCAATTCCCGACCTCATCGAATGGAAGCCGTCGCTATTGGCGCGCCAGCGTACAGTTACCCGCCCTCTTATTTGTTGTGGCCAGTTTGAATGATACGGCGCTCCGGACTGATCGGGCGGGCTATCGGGTCGATCCAGGCTCACTCAGAATCGAGTAATGCCAGCGAAGACCATCAGATAACTTCGATAGAGCGCTGCGATGCTGCCTTAGTTTTCCTATCGTCTGCGCGACCATACCCGGACGTGCTTTAGCAACGGCAAGCCGCATTGAGTGAATCGGACTCGATACCTTTTCATCATTATGTTTACCCCAGGGCGCAGACGGCGCGCATATTTGTCATCGGCATTCGATAGCGCTCGGCAAATGCCACAAGTATTCGCAATATTTCCTGTTGATTTTCAAAAAGTTCATCATGGCTGACATATGTATTGACACTAATGTAGGGATGCTGTCTTCGGCAAACTCGAATGGTGCCCGTAACCACCGTTAAGACATCGACCGATGCTTGGCGGCGGTTGGGGCGGTCCGC
>JAOAPR010000127.1 GCA_025463005.1 Bryobacterales bacterium
GATGAGTCAGGGATTTGTTATCGATTTCGATGACGTGGTCGTCGCCGTGGGGCTCCACGCCCTCGGACTCGGCGGTCTTGATGGTGATGAGCTGGGCGAGCTCGCGCGGCGGCGCATCGAGTTGGTCGACCAGATCGCGCAGCCAGTTGTAGGAAAATTTCATCGGCCGCTCCCGGACACGCGGCCAGAAAATGGGGACAGCCAGCCGATTTCGGGGCCATATAGCGGACCAAGCAGGGCTGCGTCTTCGAAATCGGAGGCAGTCCCCATTTTCGTCCCTACGCGCATCAAAACTGCCTCAGGAACCGCAGGTCGCCGCCGGCGAACAGGCGGATGTCGTCGACGCCGTATCGCATCATGGCCAGACGCGTGAGGCCCAGGCCGAATGCGAACCCGCTCCACTGTTCCGGATCGACGCCGCCATGCCGCAGCACCGCGGGATTCACCAGGCCACAAGGCAATAGCTCCACCCAACCCGAGTGTTTACACACAGGGCAGCCCTTGCCGCCGCAGATGAGGCATTGAATATCGAGCTCGAAACCGGGCTCGACGAAGGGGAAGAATCCGGGCCGCAGGCGCACGGTCACATCGCGATGGAAGATGGCCGAGAGCAGCGTCTTCATGAAGTACAGGAGGTGCGCGACCGAAACATCGCGATCCACCATCATGCCTTCGAGCTGATAAAACGTGTGCTCGTGCGAAGCGTCGACCTCTTCGTTACGGAATACACGGCCGGGCGCGATCATCTTCAGCGGCGGCCCGAATTTTTCGAGCGCCCGCAACTGCACCGGCGAGGTGTGCGTTCGCAGCAGACGGCCGTCCTTGAGCCAGAAGGTGTCCTGCGCGTCGCGCGCCGGATGATCGGCAGGGATATTGAGTGCGTCGAAATTATAGTGCTCGGTCTCGACTTCGGGTCCGTCCATAATCGCGAAGCCGAGCGAGACGAACAGATCTTCGAGCTCACGCTGAACTTGCGTGATCGGGTGCAGGCTGCCGGGACGGACGCCGGGAGCGGGCGCGGTGAGATCGATCCACTCGGATTCGAGGCGCGCATCTCGTGCCACCGATGCTAATGCGTCCTGACGTTTCTCCAGACGCATTTCGAGATCCTGCTTGACGGTGTTCAGGAGCTTGCCCACGCGGGCGCGTTCTTCCGGCGCGAGTTTTCCAAAACTCTTGCTCACCTCGGCCAGTTTGCCCTTGCGGCCGAGCGCCTCGACACGAACCGCTTCGAGCGCGTCTAGGGTAGTGGCTTGCTCCAGCGAGGCGAGCGACGCCGCGTGCAGTTCGGAGATGATGTGTTCCGCGTCGTGATCGGGCAAACTACAGTTTCGCTCCGTTCGCTTCGAGGAATTCGACCATCGCCTGACGCGCCCCGAGAAGGGCGAGGTCGAGAGGCTTCTGGTTGTTATCGGCCCGCACGGACACATCCGCGCCGGCGTCGATTAGAGCGCGGGCGCACTCCAGGTCGCCGTTCTGCGCGGCGGAATGCAGCGGGGCCCATCCGCCGTGCTGGCGCGCATTGGCGTTGGCGCCGTGGTCGAGCAAGAGCTTGACGATTTCGGCGTGCTTGCCGGCTGCCGCGGCGTGCAGGGGCGTGTTCGCCATCTGATTGGTGGATCGCGCGGTGGCGGATGCGCCCTTATTCAACAACAGACGTACGGCCGCGTCCTTTCCGAAAAAGGCTGCCAGGTGCAGCGGCGTCCAGCCATCGGAGCTCACCGCGGAAACCAATGAGCGATTCCCCATCAGCAGTTCTTCCAGGCGCTCAGTGTCTCCCAGAATGGCCGCGGCGAAGATCGCAAGCGTCGGATCGGCGGCCACCAGGGTCTGGACGCGCGCGAGATCCCCGGCGCGCACCGCCTCGAAAAGTTCCTTCATGCAGCAGGCTGGAAAACCTGGCTGGTCTTGGCAATTTCCCAGCCCAGGTGATTGATATAGAATAGCAGCGCCGCCGGCGGGTACACGCCGTGGAACTTGTCCCAGACCTGCTGCTCCCATCCTTCCGGCAAGTGGCCGGCGACGTCGGCGTCCTTGGCGAAAAACCCGTCTTCATGCGGGATTCCCTGGTGATCCAGCACGGCGCGTATCATGTCCAGGTGCGAAATCAGGATGGTCTGTGCGACGTCGGAGGCGAACTCGTCATCGCGCTCGCCGATGCGCACCCAAATGCGCGGCGCAGCTTTGCGGAGCGTTTCCGAGTTCAACTTGGTGAGATGGAGACGGGTTTTCACGCGGTCGAAAAGCTGGTAAGTTTTGAGGCGGCCCATCGAGACGCCGCGGAGCAGGTTATTGAAGTTCTCCTCGCCTAACTGGAGAAAAATGTCGGAAAGCTGCATCAGAAGCTATTGTAGCGGCTCGGCGCGATTTAGCGAGATCGCCCTTCGTTTTTTAGAAGGTCCCGTAACGGCTTTCAAACACTTCATTGCTACAATGGTCCGCTGGGAGCACGCGGGCCAAGTGCGTTCGCGCAAGCAGAACCTGAGTGAAGATGGGCGCACAGGCGAAGTCCGTTGTGCGCGATCAATAGTAGAAGAGGAAGCGCACGGGCGAAGTCCGTTGTGCGCGCAAAAAAGATGAACAACGTAATCGTCCTCGGCGCACAGTGGGGCGACGAGGGCAAAGGTAAAGTAGTCGACCTGCTGGCTGAGCGGTTCGATATCGTGGCGCGCTATCAGGGTGGGCATAACGCCGGGCACACGGTTTTTATCGGCGAGAAGAAGTTCATTCTCAAGCTGATCCCCAGCGGGATTCTGCGGCCGGGCGTGACCGCGGTGATCGGCAACGGCGTGGTGGTCGACCTGGCAGCGCTGTCCGAGGAAATGGCGATGCTCGAAGCCGCCGGGATTGACGTCCAATCGCAGCTCCGCATCAGCAATCGCGCGCATGTGATCTTTCCGTTCCACAGACTGGTGGAAAAGATGTCCGAAGCGCGGGAAAACCGCATTCCGCTGGGCACCACGGCGCGCGGCATCGGGCCGTGCTACGAGGACAAGATCGGCCGCCGCGGGATCCGCATCGCCGACCTGTACGATCCGGCCAGCTTCCGCGTGCTCTACGACACTCTGGCTGAAGACAAGAATACGCTGGCGGAAACCTTTCATCTTGAGGGACCGATCGATTACACCGCTATTCGCTGCCAAACCGAAGCGCTGGCCGCGAAGATCCGGCCGCTGGTGTGCGATACATCGACGTTCCTCGGCGGCGCGATGGCCGCTGGAAAACGCGTCCTGTTCGAAGGCGCGCAGGGCACCATGCTCGATATCGACCACGGAACGTATCCGTTCGTCACCTCTTCGAGCGCTACGGCCGGCGGAGCCTGCACCGGCCTGGGCGTGCCTCCCACGCGAATTCAGGGCGTGATCGGAGTATCGAAGGCGTACATCACGCGCGTTGGTACGGGACCGTTCCCCAGCGAAAGCAACGATGCAGCGGGCGACCTGCTTCGCCGCGAAGGGAAGGAATACGGATCGGTCACGGGCCGCCCGCGGCGCTGCGGCTGGTTCGATGCGCCTCTGCTGCGCTACACCGCGATGGTCAATGGTTTCGATTCGCTGTTCATCACCAAGCTGGACGTACTGGACCAGCTCGCCAAGATTCCTGTGTGCATCGGGTATCGGCTGGACGGCAAGGAAGTCGAGGACATGCCCGCCACCTACCGTGCGCTCGAAAGTGTCGAGCCTCTGTACGATGAGCTGCCGGGCTGGCAGACTTCGACACGGGGCGTCACGCGTTACGACGATCTGCCTGAAAAGGCTCGTGCGTACTTGCAGTTTCTCGAGGATCGCGCGGGGGTCGAGATCGGCGCGATTTCGACCGGTCCGGAGCGGACGGAAACGATCATTCGCGCGGGATCCAAGCTGGGCCGGCTCATCGGCTAGACGCCCCCCCAAGAAATGTCGTCTGACCCCTTTTTGGCGTCAGGTAATATTCTCGATTCCCTAAGGTGGCCACAGGCGGTCCCGCTCAGTGGATAATGGTTACATAGAGGTACTTAAATGACGAAGTGGCTGGTTTCGGCCACGCTCGCCCTGGCGAGCGTGTGCTTCGGCGCCGATATGGCGCGTCCCAAGGCGGGGAAAGTCGAGATTCTGCCGTTGAAGGAAGTGAAGCCCGGAATGCAGGCCACTGCATGGACGGTGTTCTCGGGAACCGAACCGGAAGCCATGCCAGTCGAGGTCGTGGGGGTCTGGAAGAATTATCTCGGACCGCGGCAGGACGTGATCCTCTGCAAACTCGGCGGCCGAGGCAAAGAAACGGGCGTCGCGGCGGGGATGAGCGGCAGCCCGGTGTACTTCGACGGTAAATTGATGGGTGCGATCTCCCTGCGAATGGGTGTGTTCTCACCCGACGCCGTCTGCGGCATCACGCCAATCGAGTCGATGCTCGAGATCCAGGACTTCGACAGCTCTCGTCCGGCAGACGCGCGGACGCCCGATAAGGTGGTCGCACGGCTTTCGGATGCGCCGGACGTGCCCAGCGATATGCGGGCAAACCTTCCCTTCATTCAGCAGATCGAGACGCCCATGATGTTCTCCGGTTTCAGCGCGGGCGTGCTGAAGCAGTTTGAGCCGGTGTTCTCGCAGATGGGCGTCACCGCGGTGCAGGGCGGCTCGACCGCGTCGCACCTGACCGCGAAGCCCGCCCCTGGATGGGAGAAGTCGCTCAACCCGGGCGAAGCGGTCAGCGGCATCCTGGTTTCGGGCGATATGTCGGCCACCGGAATGGGCACCGTGACATACAACGACGGTAAGCGCGTCCTGGCATTCGGGCATCCGTTCTACAATCTGGGTCCCATCGACATGCCGATGGCGAAGAGCGACATCATGATGGTATTCAGCTCTTCCTACCAGCCGACCAAGTTCGGCAGCGCGACCGAAGTGGTCGGCGCGCTGAAGCAGGACCGCTATACCGGCATCATGGGTGAGCTGGGTGCGGAGGCTCCGACGGTGCCGGTTCACGTGCGCGTGCGGTCGCTGGGTGCGGGCGGTGCGGTGCTCGGACAGAAAGATCTGAACTTCAATGTTTTTGTGCATCAGAAGTGGACGCCGCTGCTAATGAACATGACGCTGGCGAATTCTCTGCAGCAGATGAACGAGTTCGCGGACGAGATCACCTACCGGATCAGCGGGGACGTTCAACTGGCCGGTAGTGAGCGGCTCCACGTTTCGACAGTACAGGCCGGCTCAGACGCGATGTCGCCGCTGCCTCTCACGCTGGGCGCATGGTGGGGAGACAAGTTCACCCGCTTGTTCCAGAACAACGTGACGACGCCGAATCTCAAACAGGTGGAGTGCGTCGTGGATCTGCTGCCGGATCGCCGGATCATGTCGGTGGACACTGCCTGGACGCCCTCCGCTGAAGTCACCGCCGGGACCGAGATTCCCGTAAAGGTGTTCCTGCGGCCCTACCGGGGCGAGCGCATCGAGCAGAATGTGACAGTCAAGATCCCGGCCGATCTTCCGAAGGGCGAACATCGCATTCTGCTGAGCGATGCCGTGACTCTGAACCGTCTGCAGTCCGCGGCCGTTTCTTCCAACCGCTACCTGGATCTTCCGGAGACGGTTTCGCTGCTGAATCAGGAGCGCGGGAACAACCGGCTGTACGTATCGGTGGTCCAGCGACGTCCAACATATTATTCAGAAGATAAAACTTTGCCGGCGCTGCCACTTTCGGTGTTGAACGTGCTTCAGAGCCAGCGAAGCGCAGGGCGAGCGCTGACCGGTATCGCCGAGAGCGCGGAGGAAGAACTTTCCATCCCGTTCGATCAGATGGTCACCGGAAGCTTTTCGCTCCCGATCGTTGTCAGGTAAGAGTGTTACGTTAGAGGTTCCGTAGGTTACATCCCCATGCGATTGGTCCTTGTTGTTTGCGCCCTTGTGTGCGTCTGCGCGTTGTTCCCCACGCTGTCATCCGCAGTCCAGACTAAGACCTGGGAACAGGCCTCGATGGAGGATTTCGATCAGGGCATGCTCCAGCATTTGTCGCTTTCGAGCGATGGCCGCCTGGCAGTTGCTCCCCGAGTTAAGGAATTGTACGACTCGTCCCTGGCCGTTCTGTGGGCCGTAGCGCGCGATTCCAAAGGCACCATCTACGCCGGCGGCGGCAGTCTGGGTGAATCGCGAGCCAAGCTGTTCGCCATTGATTTTCAAGGTGCCGCGCAGGGCCGCGGAAAATTGCTGGCAGAGCTGGATGGAATCGCGGTGCAGGCGATCGCAATCGACCGGCAGGATCGCGTGTACGCGGCTACATCGCCGGACGGCAAGGTGTATCGCGTAGACAGCTCCGGCAAAGCGGACGTGTTCTACGATCCTAAGACCAAATACATCTGGGCCCTGGCATTCGCCAAGAACGGCGATTTGTACGTGGCCACCGGAGACCGCGGAGAAATTCATCGCGTGACGCCGGCCGGCGCCGGGTCGGTCTTTTTCCGCACCGAAGAAGCTCACGCCAGGTCCTTGACGGTGGACGCGGCGGACAACGTGATCGTCGGCACCGAGCCCAGCGGCCTGATTCTGCGCGTGTCGCCGGCAGGCCAAGGATTTGTTCTGTATCAGGCGCCGAAGCGCGAGATCACGGCCGTGGCCGTGGGGACCGATGGCGCGATCTACGCGGCGGGCGCGGGGAATCGTGCGGCCACGCCGGCTTCACCGCCAACAGCAGTCGGTGCAGCGCCCCAGCCCACTGCTCCCGTTCCAGCTCCGCCGGGAACAGTCCAAATCGTGGCGCCGAATCCGACCCCCGTAGCGTTGCCAATCCTTGCATCGCAGGCCGTCACCGGAGGATCAGAAATTTATCGTATTCAGGCCGATGGATATCCGCGCCGGATCTGGAGCCACGGGCAGGACCTGGTTTATGCGCTGGCATTCGACGCGCAGGGCCGGCTGTTGGCGGGAACCGGGAATCGTGGAAATCTGTACCGCATCGACAGCGATTATTCGTACACCAGGCTGCTGAATCTCGACCCGACGCAAATCACGGGACTGCTGCGAGGGCCGGAAGACCGGATATATGCGGTGACGGGCAACATTGGCAAAGTTGTCGCGATTGGGCCGGAGCCGGAGGCTTCGGGAATTTTCGAAAGTGATGTCCTCGATGCGGGCGGATTCTCTTACTGGGGCCGTGTTCACAAAGAACCGGAAACGCCCGCCGGGACGACGTTCGAAACGCGCTCCGGCAATGTCGGGCGCGCGCAGAGAAACTGGAGCGCGTGGGCTCCGCTGAACCAGGGCCGCGTGATGTCGCCGCCCGCACGGTTTTTGCAATACCGCGCGACAGTGAGCGGGAACTCCGAGCTGTCAGATGTGGGGATCGCGTATCAAATGAAGAACGTGGCTCCAGTGGTCGCGCAGGTGGAGATCACGCCGCCGAATTATCGCTTCCCGGCTCCGCTTGGGCTGGGGACCACAACTGGGACAGCGGCGACCCCGACGCTCACTCTACAGCCCATCCAGCGGCGTCCTGTGCCCGCGCAAGGAATATCGGCGGATCCGGGTAACACGCCCGCGTTGACTTGGACCAAAGGACAGATTGGCGCGCGATGGGTGGCTGACGACGACAACGGCGATACGCTGCAGTTCAAGGTCGAGATCCGCGGGGTCAATGAGACCGGGTGGAAGCTGGTCCGCGACAAGGTTCGCGAGCGCTACCTGAGCTGGGATTCAACGGCGTACTCCGACGGCAAATACGTCCTCCGCGTCACGGCTTCTGACGCTCCGTCGAATCCGCCCGACGAGGCATTGACCGGGTTACGAGAAAGCGATCCGTTCCTGATCGATAACACGCCGCCCGAGATCACCTGTTGTAAAGTCTCGAGTTCACCCGCCGTCACCGTACAGTTTCACGCCAAAGATGCGCTCAGCACTTTGGCCAAGGCGGAGTATTCGGTGAACGGCGGCGACTGGATAGTCGTCGAGCCAACAACGCGCTTGACCGATTCAAACGAGCACGATTATCGCATCGCGCTTGCGAATCGTCCGCCGGGCGAGGTCACAGTCGCAGTTCGCGTAGAGGATACGTACGGGAACCAGGCAGTAGCGAAAACAGTTCTCAAGTAAGCCAGCCAGGTTTGTTGTGGACGTGCCTGCTGCGGAGGTGCGGCTTGCGCGCCAGCGGGGCCGGCGGGGCTTCCTGGGCCGGGCTCGAATTTCAAACCTTCTACCAGGCTGGTGGGGATCACCTCCACCGTATTGACCATACCCTGCCGTTCAAACCAGATTTCGGTTTTCGTACCGCCGATGTAATGGCCGACGAACTCGGTCCCGTTGCGGAGCCGTAGGACGTCGCCTCGGGCGAATCCGCACAGGGTGAATACCAACATACTGAGTGTGAAGAACTTCATTTCACGCCTCAACTCTCTTCTCATTCACTTTCAGGAAATAACAACCCCGCCGGGGCCTGTTTCGGTGGGTTTCAAGGCTCCGGCGGGTTTTTTTTCGGGCCAGCGTGCGACACTAAGTCCGCGCTACTGGACGCTAATCGATTCCACCTTGACGGTCTGCCCGTCCGTCGATCCCGATACCGTGGCCATCGGAGTCTTATTGTCCGGGTTTCCCTTCAGGGCGGTGGACGCCTTGGCGTTACCGGCAGAGTCCAACTTGTAAACCTTTCCGTCCGCTGTTTGTATAGCGAACGAGGTGGTCGAGGCGGACGCTTCACAGGAGGATATACTGCTCTTCTGCGTAGAATCGGCGGGATTCTGCTTGGCGCCAGGATTCTGTTGACTTCTCTCGTAACAGGTGGCGTCAATCAGCTTACCGGTCAACGTTTCGGCGTAGCTCATCGCGGCGAACACGCCCAGAGCGAGCCCAAGTTTGGCGATAGTCTTCATGGTAATTCCTTCCCTTCAAAATAGCCGGTGAACCAGCATGGGACGGTACTAGGCAATCCCTGTGCCAAGCTGCGGTCCCGGAAAAGCGCTGCACCTTTGGGTCGGTTTCCGAGGACGAACTCAAAGATGAACGTACTTTTTTCTTCCCTCCCCCGGAAGCTGGTAAAAATGCCGGAGAGCGCGCATCTGAGCCCGTAAGCTGCAGGGACTAATAAAGAAAACACTAAGATAGAACACATGGGTCATCTGCGGCGCCGTCTGATCCTGATCGGGATCGCATTCGTGCTGGTGCTATCAGGCGGTACCGTGGGCTTCATGTGGATCGAGCACTACCCGGTGTTCGATGCCTTCTACATGACTCTAACCACCGCGACTACGGTCGGGTACGCGGAAATCCGCGGACTAAGCCACACCGGCCGGGTCTTCAACTCGTTTCTGATCCTGTTCGGTGTGACGACGATTTTTCTGGCGGTCGGCGCGATGACCCAGACCGCTATCGAACTGGAGTTGAATCAATTTTTCGGAAAGCGGCGTGTGAGGAACATGATCGACAAACTGGAAGGCCATATTATCGTGTGCGGTTTTGGCCGGGTGGGACGCGGCGCAGCCGAAGAGTTGCGAAAAGCGGGAACTTCCTTCGTGGTGATCGACAGCAACGACGATCGGGTGGAGCTCGCGATGAAGGATGGCATGCTGGCAGTACTCGCCGACGCGAGCAATGACGATACGCTGCGTGACGTGGGGATCGCGCGCGCCAGGGGATTGATCGCCACGCTAGGGTCGGATGCCGACAACTTGTTCGTAATTCTGAGCGCCAAAACGTTGAATCCGAAATTGCAGCTTTCGGCGCGGATCGCCGAAGAGTCCTCCGAGCAGAAGATGCGGCGCGCCGGCGCGGACTTTGTGTTCGCGCCCTATAACAGCACTGGCCATCGCATGGCGCAGGCGCTGCTGAAGCCGCACGTATTGCAGTTTCTCGACTTCACCACGCAAAAAGGCGTAGACGTGGAGATCGAACAGGTGCGCGTGACCGGGCAAAGCGTATTTGTCGGACGAATGCTGGTCGACGTCGGCATCCGGCACGAGAGCGGCGTGGTCATTCTCGCCATTCGCAGAGCGGATGGCGAGATGCTCTTCAATCCTCCGCCGGATGTGAAGATATCGGCCGGAGATCATTTGATCGCGATGGGTGAGGCCCGCAACTTGCAACGGCTCGAGCAGCTTCTCATGGGAGCTGTCTCGGCATGAGGGTATTAACGAGTGAGCAGATGCGCGAGGTGGATCGCCTCACCATCGAAGAGGGCGTTCCGAGCATCGCGCTGATGGAGAACGCGGCGCATCGCGTAGTGGAAGAAATGGTGCGCGAGTTCGATCCGATTGACCGCCAGAACATCGTGATCCTGTGCGGCAAGGGCAATAACGGAGGCGATGGACTGGCGATCGCGAGGCTGCTGCACGAGTATCGTGTAGGCCGGCTGCGCGTGGTGCTGGCCGCGGATCCATCCGAGTTCACTGGCGACGCGGCGGAGAATCTGAAACGCGTCCGCGAACTCGGTATTCATCCGGTCTTTCAGGTTCCCGAGAAACTGCGCGAGCGCCGCGAGGTGAACGTGGTGGTGGACGCGCTGCTTGGCACCGGACTCAAGGGTCCGCCCACGGGCCGCACGGCGGAGCTGATTCGCGCCACGCGCGACTTTCCTCAGGCCAGGATTGTGGCGGTGGATATGCCATCGGGACTCGGCGGCGGCGGCGATTGCGTTCGCGCGGATATCACGGTGACGTTCACTGCGCCGAAGGTCGAGCACTATCTGGCGCCGGGCGCCGAGGAACACGTGGGGCGGCTGGTGGTATCGCAGATCGGGAGTCCGCCCTGGCTGATCCCCGCGGGACTAGAGGTGTCATCCCCAGCGGATTTCAGGCATCTGTTCCGGCCGCGCAAACCGGACGCGCACAAGGGCGATTTCGGTCACGTGCTGGTGGTGGGCGGAGCGCCGGGCAAGTCGGGGGCGGCGGCCATGGCTGGCATCGCGGCATTGCGCGCAGGAGCAGGATTGGTCACGGTGGCGTGCTCCGATTCTTCTAAGCTCGCGCTGGAGCTGATGTCGGAGTCGCTCGACAATTTTTCGCTGGAGCGCAAGACGGTGCTTGCGGTCGGTCCTGGCTTGGGCGAGCGACGCGGGCTTGTCCCAAATCTACTCAAGGACGTGGGTATTCCGACGGTGATTGACGCTGACGGCCTGAATGCCATCGCCGGAACCGATTTTCGGGGGCGAGGGCTGCACACCGTGCTGACTCCGCATCCCGGCGAGATGGCGCGGCTGCTGGGGGTGGAGCGGATCAGCGAAGATGATCGCCTAAAAGTGGCCCGCACGTTTGCGCAAGAGCGAAACGTCTGCCTGGTTCTCAAGGGCTATCGCACGCTGATCGCGCTTCCGGACGGCAATGTGTGGATTAACACCACCGGCTCGCCCGCGATGGCGACTGGCGGCACGGGCGACATTCTCACCGGCATGATCTCCGGAATGATCGGACAGTTCCCGAATGAGATCGATACAGCCGTTAGGGCCGCAGTGTGGCTGCATGGGCGCGCCGGTCAGCTCGGCGCACAGGAGTTGACAGAGCAGTGCCTGATCGCGACCGATCTGCTGCACTATCTTCCCAAGGCGATTCGTGAAATTGTTTGAGACTCGCTCCGAGGACGAGACGATCGATCTCGGCCGCCGGATTGCCGGCGAGCTTCCCAGGCGTGCGGTGGTTCTGCTGATCGGGAACCTGGGCGCGGGAAAGACCACGCTCGCCAAGGGGATCATCAGCGGATTGAGCGCCGCCGAGCCGCAGGAAGTCACCAGTCCTACGTTCACCCTGATTCACGAATACGACGGGGGACGCGTTTTCCACGTGGATCTATATCGCTTGGACACGGCCCAGCAGGTGGCAACGCTAGGGCTGGAGGAGATCTTCGACCGCGAGGCAGTGGTTCTGATTGAGTGGGGTGAAAAGTTTCGCGAGCTGATGCCCGCTCAGAGAATCGAGATCACCCTGAGTGCCGGGAATGCGTCGAATCCTGAGAAGCGTCAAATCACGCTGCTTTCTTAAGTGATTGGCGTGCAATAACTTATGGCGACATCTTGTCACTCCTCGGGCGAGTGTGCTAATAATACTAACTGGGTTACGGCGTTCCGCCGGATCCGAAGTCCAGAGCAAGATTCTCTCAAACGCAAAACACAGATGGAGGTTGAACTATGAATATTCGACCGCTGTATGACCGGATCGTGGTCAAACGGCTCGAGGAAGAGACGGATAAAACGGCCGGTGGGCTGTTCATCCCCGATTCCGCCAAGGAAAAGCCGCAACAGGGTGAGGTTGTGGCCGTGGGACAAGGTAAGCGCACAGAAGATGGAAAGCTGATTCCGCTGGACGTCAAAGCCGGCGATCGCATTCTGTTCGGAAAGTATTCGGGGTCAGACATCAAGAGCGATGGCAACGAGTACTTGATCATGCGCGAGGACGAGGTTCTCGGCATTCTGGTGGATGCTCCCAAACTGGCCAAGAAGTCGGCCTAAGGACTCGGTAATCAGGAGACAAACATGGCTGCAAAACAAATCGTATATAGCGAGAATTCCCGGCAGGCGATCCTGCGCGGCGTAAATCAACTGGCCGACGCGGTGAAGGTGACCCTGGGTCCCAAGGGCCGCAATGTCGTCCTCGAGAAGAAGTTCGGCGGTCCGACCATCACCAAGGACGGCGTGACGGTGGCCAAGGAAGTGGAACTCAAGGATCCCCTGGAAAACATGGGCGCCCAGATGGTGCGCGAAGTGGCGTCGAAGACCTCCGACATCGCGGGCGACGGCACCACCACGGCCACCATTCTGGCGCAGTGCATCTACCGCGAGGGCGTAAAGGCTGTGGCCGCTGGAGCCAATCCCATGGCGCTGAAGCGCGGTGTCGAAAAGGCTGTGGAAGCGGTCGTCGAGGCAGTCAAGACGTTCTCGAAACCGGTCAGCGGCGATATGATCGCGCAGGTGGGCACGATTTCCGCCAACGGCGACGAGACCATCGGCAACACCATCGCGGAAGCCATGAAGAAGGTAGGCAAGGACGGCGTCATCACGGTCGAAGAGTCCAAGACCATGTCGACCGAGCTGCAGACCGTGGAAGGTATGCAGTTTGACCGCGGATACCTTTCGCCCTACTTCATCACCGATCCGGACCGCATGGAGTGCGTGCTGGAAGATCCTTACATCCTGATCCATGAAAAGAAGATCAGCAATATGAAGGACCTGCTGCCTGTTCTGGAGCAGATCGCGCGTGCGGGCAAGCCGCTGCTGGTGATCGCCGAGGAAGTGGAAGGCGAGGCACTGGCAACGCTGGTGGTCAATAAGCTGCGCGGCACGCTGAATGCCTGCGCGGTGAAAGCTCCCGGCTTCGGCGACCGCCGCAAGGCCATGCTCGAAGACATCGGGATTCTGACCGGCGGCAAGGCCATCATGGAAGAGACCGGAATCAAGCTGGAGGGCGTTCGTCTGGACGACCTGGGCCGGGCCAAGCGCGTCACGGTGGATAAGGACAACACCACCATTATCGACGGCGCCGGTTCGCAGAAGGCCATCGAAGGCCGTATCAAGCAGCTGCGTGCACAGATCGATGAGACCACCTCGGATTACGATCGCGAGAAGCTGCAGGAGCGGCTGGCGAAGCTCGCCGGCGGTGTCGCAGTGATTAAAGTGGGCGCGGCCACCGAGACCGAGATGAAGGAGAAGAAGGCTCGTGTCGAGGACGCGCTGCATGCTACTCGCGCGGCTGTCGAGGAAGGCATCGTTCCGGGCGGCGGTGTGGCTCTGCTGCGCGCGGCCAGCGCTCTGGACTCGGTGAAACCGGAAGGCGACGAGAAGATCGGCGTCGACATCATCCGCAGGGCTTGCGAGGAGCCGGTTCGGCAAATCGTCGGCAATGCGGGTTATGAAGGCGCGATCATCATCGAGAAGATCCGGGCCAACAAGGAACCCAACTTCGGCTTCAACGCGGCCACCGCGCAGTATGAAGACCTGGTGAAGAGCGGCGTGATCGATCCGACCAAAGTAACCCGGTCGGCTTTACAGAACGCGTCTTCGATCAGCGCGCTGATGCTGACCACCGAAGCGATGATCGCGGAGATCCCGGAGAAGAAGCAAGCCCCGATGCCCGGCGGCGAGCACGGTCCGGGCGGGATGGACTACTAGCCACTCGCGTGGCGGCCAGTGCGCCTCACGGCGCACAAGCTGCCCATTGCACGTCAGTTGTATTCGAGGCCGCCCGGCAACGGGCGGCCTTTTTATTGGATTTGCCGCGGCGCGAGTATCAGAGTGTTGCGGAGTCGTGATAGAGTGGCAGGATCATGACGCCGAACCGCCGCCGGTTCCTGCAGTTTCTCGCCGCCAGCCCATTGTTTCAGACTGCGTTTGCGGAACAGCCATCTCTGGTCAAGCCTGAAGACGGGCTGAGTGTGATGGATTTCGAAGAAGCCGCTAAGCGCGCCCTTCCGCCGGCGCACTACGGCTACATGGCGACCGGCGTCGACGACGATCTCACCCTTAAAGCGAATCACGAAGCCTTCCAGCACTACCGGCTCCGGGCGCGTCGATTAGTAGACGCGAGCAAGCCCGATCTGCACACCGACGTCTTCGGCCAGACCTGGGAATCCCCGATTTTCATCTGCCCCTGCGGATCGCAGCGAGCCTTCCACACCGACGGCGAGTTCGCTACCGCTCGAGCGGCGAAAAGTAAGCAGACGCAGATGATTCTATCGACGCAAACCAGCGTGCCCATCGAGGACGTCAACAGGACTTACGGAAAGCCGGTGTGGTTTCAGCTCTACACCACCTCGCGCTGGGATGCGACTGAAAAGCTGGTGAAGCGCGCGGAAGACTCGGGAAGTCCCGTGCTGGTGTTCACGGTGGATCAGCAAGCCGGCCGCAACACGGAAACCCAAGCTCGGATTCGCCCGCAGGACACGCGCAATTGCGGAGGCTGTCACGAAGGCGGCGGACCGAGCACGTTCAGCCAGCAGGGCAAGCCGATGTACGCGGGGATCGATACCAGCAGCCTCGGGCTGGCGGATCCGGCCCTGACATGGGCCGCGGTGGATCGGCTGAAAAGGTTTACGCGCATGAAAATCGTGCTCAAAGGGATCGTGACGCGCGAGGATGCGATGCTGGCGCGCCAGCACGGCGCGGACGGCATCATCGTTTCCAATCACGGCGGGCGCGCGGAGGAAAGCGGTTTCGCCACGATCGACTGCCTGGCCGAAGTGGTGGACGGCGCGGGTCCGATGCCGGTGATGCTCGATGGCGGCGTCCGGCGCGGAACGGATGTGTACAAAGCTCTCGCCCTGGGTGCACGCGGTGTCGGCATCGGCCGCCCCTATTTATGGGGACTTTCGGCGTTCGGACAGGCGGGTGTCGAGCGCGTGCTCGATATCCTGCACGCGGAGCTGCAGTTGACCATGCGCCAGTGCGGAACACCGGCCATCAAGCAGATCACACGAGCGGCGGTGCAGAAGGCCTAGCGTTTACTTCTTCACGAATTTCTGCACAGCGCGATTGACGGAATCGGCCACATAAATCTCGCCCTTGGGACTGACGGCGATGAAGTGCGCTTCGCCGAACTCTCCCACCGTCCCTGCCGCTCCCGGTTTTCCGACCGCGGCCAGAACTTTTCCGTCCAGATCCATCCTGAGCACCTGACCAGCGAACCCGTTGACCATGTAGATGTACTGCTTGCCGATGTCCAGCGAGCACGGCAAGCCTGCGTACTTGATTTCGCGGATGTATTTCCCGTCCTGATCGAAGATCTGGATTCTCTGATTCTCGCGGTCGGTCACCCACAGCAGACCCTTGGCGTCGATGGCGATGCCGTGAGCGACGTCGAACTTGCCGGGCTCGGTTCCTTTTCCACCCCAGCTCTTGATGAACTTTCCGTTCTTGTCGAACTTGAGGACGCGCGGATCGCCTTTTCCGGCGCCGGGTGTGTGCCCCTGGGTGATGAACAGGTCGCCATTCGGGGCGATGACGATGTCGTTCGGTTCGTTAAAACGGTGCATCGCGTCGTCCCAAGCGCCGGCTTGACCCTTTTCGCCCAATGTGAGAAGAACCTGCCCCTGCGGGCTCAGCTTCATGACCGTGTGCGCGCCGACGTCGGTGGCCCAGATGTTGCCGTCCTTATCGATGCGCAGGCCGTGGCTGCGGGTGAACAGGCCGTCGCCGAAAGCGCGAATGAATTTTCCGTTTTCGTCGAACTCAGTGAGAGGTTGGGCTCCACGGCTCAGCACAAACAAGTGGCCCTTGGAATCGAAGGCCACGCTCGACGAGGCTCCCATCATGACGTTGGCCGGAACCGGGATCGGGTCGGCGACCGCCACGTAGTCCAAAGCAGGCGCTTCCTGCGGCACCAGGAGGGCTGGATTCGAAGGGCGCTGAGGCAATACGGTAGCAGCACTGCCCAGTAAAATTGCGAGTGCGAACGTGGCTCGTTTCATGAGTTGTCTCCTAGTTTCCGCTCAGGCCGCCGGGCCATGCGGAATTCATATGATAGACGGCCGATGGACCGATCATTTCCACCTGGCGAATTTTCCCGTTTTCGATCAGGAACGCTTCGGTCACCAGGATGCTCGAAGGCCGGTTGAATCCCTTGAACTCGTAAGGCCGTCCGTCGGAGAGAACGCCTTTATTAACCGTGCCTTGATCGAACACCACGTGAGACCAGACGATACCGCGCTCGCGGTCGACCACCGGATAGCGGCGATGGTGGATGCTCTGCACCACGAAGTAGTAGCCGAGTTTGAACTGCGCCATGCAGTCCATGGCGAAGGCGTCGATGCCGTCGGCGGGCGCGGGCGATCGCGGGGGAGCCTTCGCGGTATAGGATCCGTTTTCGATGCGGGAGCAATCGTTGGTGAAGGGATAGGTTCCCGTGCCGTTGATACCCTTGCCGTCGTTCTTCTGCAGGCCCGTAAAGTAGCCGTCTGCGATAGCGATCAGTTCCTGTCGGGACATCTGTTGCGCTGGCGGAATCGACTTGAACCAGAAGTCCTCCGGCTTATAGGGCGCGTCCATTCCGGCGATGTTGTTTGGACCGCCCCCGTTCGGCTTGAACAGAATGCTTTCGATTTCCGTGATGCGGCCAAGTTCCACGCGCAGGCGCAGGCTCAACAGGAGCGGCGCGCCGGCTTCTCGCATAGTCCCCATGTAGGCTACCTCGCCGAATTCCGGGTCGGCGAAAACGTGCGTGTACTTGCCGCGTCCTTCAACGGTTTTCCAGAAGCCATCGCCGATATCCAGAAGCTGATCATTCTCGGTGTATTTCACGTCGGCCGACAGCGGCAGACGCTTAGGATCGTGAGCAACCAAAGCAGCGAGATATTGGTTGACCAGGTCCTCCAGGCACGCCCGGTTGCAGTTGAGCGGAATGGGCCCGGTGGAGGCGTCGGCGTGGGGCGCGAAATATCCGGTAAGCGCCGCTGCCGCGACGATCGCGACGGCGCCGAGCGCGACGAACGTAGAGCGCATGGATTGTTCTCCTGTCCTTGCTGCCTATCGATTGTTCCTATCCAGGTGATTCTATCGCTTTCATTTGCCGGGGGCGGGTGCGGTGGGTGGGGCCAATGAAGCCGGAAGCGGCCAGTTCCCGTCATAAGGCGGCCAGTTCGGTACTGGCGCTTCCGGAGTCGGATAGAACATTGCCGAATAGATACTCCGGATCTTACTGTTATCGATCACGAACCACTCGCTCAGCACATTTCTGCGCGTAGTAATACCGGGACGGCGGACGAACACCGCGATCGCCAGCACCACGCCCGCTTCTTCATCCACCACCGGGTACCGGCGTGCGGCAACCAGTTGGACGCTGAAGTTCGTCAAGCCGGATGTGCAATCACTCGGTTCCCCACCCTTCCCCGCACGACCGGCGCCGGCGCCCGTTACGGTCCGGCCGTTCTCCACGCGCATGCATCCGGGGTGAGCGATGATGATGGATCCGTCGTGCGTGGTGAGCCCGTCGAAGTAGCTGTTGGTGATCGCGATTAAAGCCTCTCGGGACAGCCGATCAGCCTTAGGCAGCGTACGTTCCGGAGGAGGATTCGCGGCAAGATTATTAGGATCGAAGAAATTTCCCGCTCCCTGGGTCGCCGTCGCGGGCCCGTTGAGTCCGGGGTCGCCGTTGCGGGCTATGAGCCATTCGGCTTCCGTGATCTTCCGGTTGTCCACCTTGACCCGCACAGTGACGATCGCAGAACTGCTGCCTTCCTCCACGATGCCGAAGTAGCCCGCCTGCTGGCTGACCGGATCGAGATAGCGCCGCTGCAGCTTGCCAAGGGCCGTGACCGATTTCCAAACTCCCGTGCCCAGGCGCACGACGACGGAGTTTTCCGTCTGTCGAAAACCGACAAACAAAGGCGCGGCCGCAGGATCGTGCTTGATGACAGCCGTCAGGTATTGATCCAGAGCGGTCTTGAGACAGGTCCGGTCGCAATCGTTCGTCGCAGCAAACAGAGGGACGCTCGCCGTCCCACAAAGAAGCAATTTCAGAAATCGTGAAGCCGTAGGCATGGCCAGCATTGTACATGATGCCCGGTGCCGCATTGAACCGCGACCGGCAGGGATCAATTATCGGTCGGCACTTTTTCGGCTTTGTCGATGACGATCACGTCAAGCTTTGCCTTGGCCGCCACTAGCCTAAGGCCGAGCTGCTGCTGCACGACGGCGGTGAAATCCGGCCTCGGGGTGCTGGCGCCTGTGGCCGGTGCGGGCTCCGGCGCTCCCGGCGGAAGCGGGAACCCGCTGAGATCGATCGCGTATTCGAGCTTGAAATCGTATTTCCCGGTTAGCCCGGTCTTATCCAGTACTGGATGTCTGCGTGAGTTCGTCATCATCTCCGTCAATTTCGAGACCGGCTGCGCCCTGCCAACCGAGCGGGCATGCGACCCGTTCGGGTCTGGAAAAATCGTCGTCACCATTCCGGGGCTAGTCAGCTCCCCGTTCTTGTCACGCTGAGGCGGGCCGGGCGGCAGGGGTGCAGCGGGATCGACGGTGGTTTCCTTCAGCTTGGGTCCACCCTTGTCGACCACCAACTCCTCGACCTGGAATTCCTTGGATTCGTGGTGCAGCTTCACGCCGAAGCGTTCTGCCAGCAGGTTCTGCCACATTACGTTGACCTGCTCTTTGGTCGCGCCGGCCGGGACCTTGGCGACAACATCATACCTTTCGGTGTCGAGCCAGGCAGGGCCGCTGAGCTGGTAAGCCTTCACGTCATACGCGATCATGAGCAGGTCTCTAAACCTCGCGTAAGTCCAAGTAATCTGCACCGGATCAGACGTGCCGGGACCTCCGCGCGGCGGTCCGAAGTAGACTCCTCCTCTTTCCCAGCCCGGAGCCGACGGTTTTACCGACGCCACCTCAAACGTGGCCTGCCCGGAGGCGAGTGCGCACGCGAAGACGGCTATACCAGCGCTCAACAGTGCTCGACGCATTTGTACTTACAAGACATTCGCCTCACGCATTACTTTTTCCGACTTCGTGCGAATCTGGGTCGCCACCTCGAACGGATCGCCACCCTGAAGTTCGGGCAGGAAAAGTTCGACGGAAAGAGCACCGTCATAGCCCTTCTCCGCCAGTTTCCGCAAAATGCGGACCAGCGGAGCGACGCCATCACCGGGTATCAATCGCGTCTGTTGCGCGAACAGCTCGCGGGGGATATCCGGGGTGTCCTGGAAATGCACATGTGCCAGCTCGCCCGGTTTAAGCATATCCAGATCCTCGAACTTGCCCATTCCCGACCAGAAGTGATAACAATCCAGCATCGGGCGGACGTTTGGATGTCCGGCTTCCCGGATCAGCTTGAGTGACGTGGTCAGAGTGGCGATCAGCGTCGAGCTTCGCGCGAACTCAATCATCCCGATCAGGTTGTATTGCTTGGCCACGTCTCCGGCTTCGCGAATAGCATCCGGGGCGGCCTTGTAGTCCTCGGCGGTGACCATCCGATTCGTGGTGCTAGGGCAATAGATCTTGGTGAGTCCGAGTGACGCGAATTGCTCGCACCGCTTCTTCCACGTTTCCAACTGCGCGGCGAAACCCGGATTCCGATTCCAAAAATCCTGGAGGACAGCGGCGCCTGAAACCGGCGTCAGCCCGAGGTCGGTAATCACGCTCTTGGCGGCCGCCAGGCTGTCGGTCTTGACGAAGTCGTCCAGCACGCGATCCGTGATCTCAACGTTCTTGATGCCGGCCTTGGCCCACCCTTCCAGAATCTTGCGATACCCCGCGCGCTGCGAGGTGGTCTGGTGGATGCACAGAACCATTTTTCCGGGAGCCGCCGCGGCGGGGATCACCACGTCAGCCAAAGGAGCCGCCAGAGGCGCGA
>JAOAPR010000134.1 GCA_025463005.1 Bryobacterales bacterium
CCGCCTGCTGGAGCACGAGCGCTTCAAGTCCGCCGCCGAGATGCTGCAGCAAAAACGAGTGGTGGAAGAAGCCGTGTGGTCGAATCCGCAAATCGCGCAGTTTCGCGCCGAGGATGACGATCCCGGCCTGGCCGTCACGCTGTTCGACCTGGTGAAAACCTTCCAGACCGTAATGGAGCGGGCCAAACACCGGCCGGTATATGAGATCGGCGCCGAAGAAGTTTCGGTGCCCGATATGATCCGCTATTTGCGCGGCGTATTCGAGCAGGACCGAGGACCGATCTCCGCACGCGAGCTGTTCGAGCGGCAGCGCAGCCGACGCGCCATGATCTGCCTGTTTCTGGCGCTGCTGGAGCTGGTGAAGCTGCAGGCCGTCGGGCTGACCCAGCAGGATGCGTTTGGCGAGATCGGGCTGAAGCGGCTGAAGGGATTCGAGGCGGCGTTTGCAGGTGGCGAAACACTGTCAGCGATCGAGCAAGGATATAACTGATGCAGGAAATGGACGCGGCCCAAATGGCCGAAGAGCGAAGTACCGATGGAGAGGATGCCCAGCTTCAGGCGATCCTGGAGGCAATCGTCTACATCACCGACGAGCCCTTAACAGCGCAGCAGATCGCCGCGGCGATCGGGCAGCCGATCGACAAGATCAAACGGATCCTTGACGGACTCGTCGCAGAGTTCGCTAAGCCCGAGCACGGGCTGAGTATCCGCGAGATCGCCGGCGGATACAAGATGGCCACCAAGGCCGAGCATCATGAAGCCGTGCGTGCGTTCGTGAAAAAGCTCACGCCGCCGTTAAAGCTGTCGCTGGCGGCGCTGGAAACTCTGGCGGTGATCGCCTACAAGCAGCCGGTGACCACGCCCGAAATCATGGATATTCGCGGCGTCCAGGGCGCGGGCGTGCTGAAGACGCTGCTCGACCGGAAGCTGATCGCGGAAGCCGGCCGCAAGGATGTGGTGGGAAAGCCGATCACTTACAAGACCACCAAAGAGTTTCTGGTCCAGTTCGGACTGAAGGATTTAAAAGAGCTGCCGACGCTCAAGGAGTTCGAGGAGCTGGGACGCATGGAGCTGGTGGAAGAATCGTTGCCCGAGACGGCCGCCGAGACTCCGCCGGTCGAAAATGCCTGAGGAGCGTTTACAAAAGATTCTCTCCCAGGCCGGCATCGCCAGCCGGAGAAAAGCCGAAGAACTGATCCAGGCGGGCCGCGTGTCGGTCAACGGAGCCACCATCACTGAGCTGGGCTCCAAGGCGGACCTCGAACGCGACCATATCAAGGTCGACAGCAAGCTGCTGCGCGCGCCCAAACGCCACACCTACATTGCCGTGAACAAGCCCAAGGGCTGCGTGACCACTGTGTCGGATCCGGAGGGCAGGCCGACCGTGATGCACCTGCTCCGCGGCGTGAAGGAGCGCGTGTTTCCTGTGGGCCGCCTGGACTACAACAGCGAGGGCCTGCTCCTGATGACGAATGACGGCGAGTTCGCGCATCGCATCACCGCGCCCGCGAGTCACGTGCTCAAGACCTACGTAGTCAAGGTGAACGGACCGCTCACGGAGGAACAGGAGCGCGAGTTTCAGGAAGGCATTTCGTTGCATGGCAAAAAAACCTCGCCTGCCCAGCTCAAGCGGATTAAACACGGGGCGAACCCATGGTATGAAGTGCGTATCGCCGAGGGACGCCAGAATCAGATCCGCATCATGTTCAAGAATTTTGGACGCCTGGTGGAAAAACTTCGGCGCGTGAAGATCGGCTTTCTGGAGCTGGATTTGCCGCCCGGGCGCTATCGTCTGCTCACGCCGCGCGAGATCGAGCGATTTCGCAAGATGATGAAGATGGAGACCGCCGAGTAAGATGTTCAACTGGTTTACGCCGCCTTTGCCTGTTGGCACGCCGGCGCCCGATTTCTCTGTGCCCGACCAGGACGGCAGCCGCGTGACGCTATCGGCTCTGCGAGGCAAGAACGTCGTCCTGGTATTCTATCCGGCCGACGACACCAGTGTGTGCACCAAGCAACTGTGCGAATTTCGCGATCGCTGGAGAGATGTGCAGGCCAGGAATGCGGTGGTATTCGGCGTAAACCCGGCGCGCAGCCGCGCACACGAGAAGTTTCGCAATAAATATAAGTTACCGTTTCCGTTGCTGATCGACGAAGGACAGAAGATTGCGAAGCTGTATCAGGCAGACGGGTGGCCGGTGCCCAAGCGCACCGTGTATCTGGTCGGCCCGGACGGAAACGTTCGCTACGCGCGGCGCGGGAAACCGTCGCCGACGGAAGTGCTCGCGGCTGCAGCCTAATCCATGGTTCTGCCGCGGTTCTATCCAATTCTGGACACCGAAGTTGCGCTTCGTTTTGGCATAGACCCGGTGACCGCGGCCGAGCAGATTCTTACGGCGGGCGCGCGAATCCTGCAATTCCGCCACAAACAATTTTTTTCGCGCGAAGCGTTCGGATGGCTCGAACGGATCACGGAACTGGCGCGTGCCGCTAGTGCAACGCTGGTAATCAATGATCGCGCGGACCTGGCGAAACTCTTCGGATCAGCCCTGCACCTGGGTCAGGATGACCTGCGGCCCGCCGTCGCGCGCCGCGTGATCGGCCCGGATGCGATGGTCGGCTTTTCGACCCACAACGAAGCGCAATTACGCGCGGCCTGCGCGGAACCGGCGGATTACCTGGCGCTCGGCCCCATCTTCGGTACGGCGACCAAAGAGAAT
>JAOAPR010000145.1 GCA_025463005.1 Bryobacterales bacterium
CCAATCCTACTCCCGCGGTGCTCAAGTTAGGCGACTTCAAGGGCGTGACGGTCACCGGGACCGTGCCGGACGTGCGTCCGTTCTATCGCGACGCGCTTGCAGCCATTGTGCCGCTGCGCACGGGCGGAGGCACGCGGCTTAAGATCCTTGAAGCAATGGCGGCCGGCGTTCCAGTGGTTTCAACACCGCTCGGAGCCGAAGGCCTGGCGGTTACTTCGGGCAAGAATATTTTGTTGGCTGGGCCGGACGATGCTGAAACCTGGCTTCGTCATCTGGAGCATTTGACGGAATCAGAGCCCGGACGCAAAGCACTGTCCGCTTCAGGGCTCGAATTGGTCCGCAGCAGCTACGACTGGGAAATATTAGGGCGCAAGCTATGCGATACCTACGAAGGCTGGCTTCGGGGAGAAGCATGAGCCGCCTGCGCTTACTTGCGATCATCGAAGCCTACAGTATTACCGGACCTGCCAAGAATCTGCTCGAGTTCGCCCGGCTTGCGCGGGCGGCGGATGTAGAAACTACCATCGCGACCTTTACCCGCGGCTCATCGAAGAATCTGTTCATTGACACCGCTCGGGACGGCGAATTCCCGGTAGAGGTGATTCACGAGTCGGGCCTCTATGATCGCGGCGTGATCCGGAATCTGGCTCGGCTCGTAACGGACCTACGGCCGCAAATTATACAAACCCACGCGGTGAAGTCGCACTTTCTTGCGCGCTGCGCCGGCCTCAACCACCGGGCCCCCTGGGTGGCCTTCCACCATGGCTATACCTGGCCGTCTTTGCGAGCGCGTTTCTACAACCAGCTTGACCGGTGGTCCCTTCAGGCCCCGAACAAAGTGCTGACGGTCAGCGTTCCCTTCCGTGAGGAACTGATTGCGCGGGGAGTAAAGCCAGACCGGATTGAGATCATTCACAACGCAATCCCACCCGAATGGGGCAGGCGTTTCCGTGAGCCGGATCAGGCCGGGGTGCTTCGAGCAAAGATGGGGATTGCCGCGGACCGGAACGTCATCCTGATTGTCGGCCGCCTTTCGCGGGAGAAGGATCATCTGACCTTGCTGGACGCTGTAGCCAGTCTGCGGCCTGAACTGCGCCCGCACCTGATCATCGTAGGAGAAGGACCCGAGCGCCCGCGCATCGAAGAACGCATCCGTAGCCTGAGCCTCACCAACTCCGTAACGCTGACCGGCCAGCAGGAATCGGCTGAGCCTTACTACGGCATTGCTCAAGTCGCGGTACTCTCATCCCTCAGCGAAGGCTCCCCCAATGCTCTATTGGAGGCGATGGCCGCAGGCGTTCCCGTGGTCGCCACGCGAGTGGGCGGGATCCCGGAAATCGTCACCGATGGCGAAAGCGCGCTGCTGGTCGAGCCCGGAGATATCGCCGGGATGAGCAGCTCGATCGCAAGACTGCTCGAAGACGAGGGCTTCGCCCGACAGGTGGTAGGGCACGCCCGGGGGCGGATTGTCGAGCATCACGCTCCGGAAGCGCGCGTACGCCGGCTGCTCGATATCTATGCTGGCCTACTGTGAGTGCCTGTGGGTAGTCGATAGAATAAGGGGATATTGACGCTGAATACGTGGATCAGCTTCCGGGAGGCACGCCGATGACAGGCGGCCGGCTACGAGTCGTCTTTTTGATCGGCAGGCGTAATGCGTCCACTGAATTATCCATCGCGCAGGTGTGCCGAGCCTCTGGAATAGAGCCGGTAGCAGTCTTGATCGACACCGGCAAGTCGGGTTTGCGACGACTCTGGCTCAACCTTCGGCGTAACATACGCCGGGAAGGCATTGGATACGTTTTCTACCGTGGGGTTACGGCGCTTCGCCAGTTTCTGGAACGCTGCGCCGACCGCGTTATTCCAGCCGTCGAGGTGGAAACACTATTGCGCGAGGCGTTCCCCGCGCGCGATCTCCGGCAGCTGTCCGGGATCCACGGATTCCAGATTTTTGAAGTGGGAAACCTCAATGGCCCTACGGCCACGGAGAGACTGCGATCTCTGCGAGCGGATTTGGGCGTGGTATTAGGCACGCGCGTTTTGAAACGTCGTGTTTTCGAAATCCCGCGACTGGGTTGTGTGAATCTCCACAAAGGCCGTGTTCCTGAGTATCGCGGAATGCCGCCAGGATTCTGGGAGCTGTATGACGGCGCTAGCTCGGCCGGCGTGACGGTGCACTTGGTCGATGACGGACTGGATACGGGAGACGTGCTGGGCGCATCGGACATCCCGATTCACCACAAAGAGACGCCGGAGTCGCTTTCGGCAAAACTCAATTTAGAGGGATCACAGTTGCTGGCCGAGGTGGTGTCGCAAATCCAGCAGGGAACCGCCCAGCGCCGCCCGCAGACGCGCTCACACCACACACCGCGCACCCGCCCTACGCGGGCTCAACAACTGGAGCTCGCCAAACGCCTGCCGCACTGGCGACGTCGCAGTGAGATCCGGCAGGTGTGCAAGCTCGCGCTCTGGCTGATTATTTTCCATACCCGTCTCTATTCGCTGTTGCGCATGTTGCGGCGCGGCCAAAGCCGGGGGGCAATCCTGCTCTACCATCGCGTGAACGACCTCTCCGACGATGTGCTCACCACCAGCACCCGGCGCTTTGCCGAACATCTGGTGACGCTGCGCCGCTACTACCGCATCATGCCGACCGAGAAGTTGGTGGAGCAGATCGCAGCCGGCCAGGCCATCAAGCCCGCTGCAGTCGCGATTCATTTCGATGATTGTTACCGCGACGGGCGCACCCATGCTGGGCCGTTGCTTCAGGCGGCTCAAGCGCCGGCTGTTAGTTTTGTGTCCTCGGGCTTTGTTGATACCGATCGCGCTTTTGATCACGATCTTGAAAAGTATCCCCACACGTTTGAAAATTTCCGGGCACAAGAATTGCGCGAGCTGCCGGAGCTTGGAATGACCGTGGCCGCGCATACAGTCAATCACGTCGACTTGGGCAAGGTGGATCCAGAACAGGCCCACATGGAGGTGTTTGAGAGCCGTCGCCAACTGGAACAAATGACCGGAGCCCCGGTGTTGCTGTTCTCGTTCCCGTTCGGAGGATTTCATAATATCCGGCCAGAGGTCCGAACCATGGTCGTCGAGGCTGGTTACCGCGCCTTGTTTTCGGCCCACGGCGGGTTTATCGGCGATGACACGGAATTATTCGATATCCCTCGCATCGGGGTAAGTTCGGAGCACTCGCCTCTGGCGCTGATGATGGAATTAGAAGGGCTTTCACTGGCGAATCTGCGATATCAATTGCGCAAGCGGCGCCCCAGAGAGGGCCGATAGCATCCGTGTCCATAAAACGGATCGTCCGATTTGTCGCGCTGATTGTCGCCTCCCCTGGTGCGTTGTTGACAGGTTTCGGCCGTTTTGAGCGCGCCTTTGAATTCTTTGGTCACATCCTCGCCCTAGCTCCCGGCCTGCCGGGAAGTTATCTGCGGGTAGCTTATTACTGTATGACGCTGCGGTCCTGCTCGCCCGATTGTCACATTGGACTAGGGTCGTTCTTTGCGCATTCGCAAGCTTCCGTGGGACATCGAGTCTACATTGGTCCGCTGTGTGTTCTGGGGCAGACCAAGATCGGGGATCGCACGCAGATTGCTTCGGGCGTTCAGATATTGAGTGGCCGCCGGCAGCACGGACGCAGTGAGGATGGGCGCATCGAAGGAGCCGAACAGGGCGTGTTCGAAGTCATTCCCATCGGCGCCGATTGTTGGATTGGCGCGGGCGCGATCGTTATGGCGGAAATTGGTGAGGGAACCACCATCGGTGCGGGTTCTGTGGTGATCCATCCGGTTCCCCCGCGTTCGGTAGCCGTGGGGAATCCCGCCAGGGTCATCAAAAGCGCGAGCGAAGCCTAACCTGTCATGCGGTGCTTTGCCGCTCAAGCCAGTGTTCGAGAATGAGCAAAAACCAAAGCTGCGTCGGAACCCACCGCCTTGCGCGAGCCTCTTGAATCGGGCGCTCGAGAGACCCCTTCCGAACCCAGCCTTGGCGTTCCAGTTCGGTCGCCCCGGTAAGGCGGTCTAAAGCCCCTGTCCATCTTTCAGCCAGCCAGCGCTCCACCGGGACCGTGAATCCCTGTTTCGGACGCGAGGCGATGGCCGGATCCACGCGGCGTCTCACAATTTCGCGCAGCACCGCCTTCAGCACGCCGTTACGGAAGCGTAGCCGGGGAGACAGACGAGCTGCGAATTCCCATAATTTCTGATCCAGGAACGGCGAGCGGGATTCAATGCCGTAGTACATGGTGCCGCCATCCACCTTCGGCATGAACTCCCCGAGGAAATGGTTCCGGTGCTGGTAAGCGAGCACATCCGAGAGAAGCCTGCGGGCCGAATCAAACGATGGAGCAAGTTTTCGTTGCGGCAGGGTCAGGCCCTGAAGACGCTCTCCCAAAATTCCATAGCCTGCAAAATACGGAAGCCCGTCGTGCGCGTGAACATACGCAGACAGGCCTGAGGTGCTGTATTCGAAATAGCGGCGCAATCGGCGCAGAGGACCCACCGGAGGCAGGCATGCCGCCGCCATCCGGATCGGTGGAACCAGGGGAGCGGGAAGCTTCCTGGCCGTTTCTTGCGCCAGCCACGCATTATGAAGAAACGAGTAGCCCAGAAATACGTCGTCGCCGCCATCGCCGGTCAAAAGCACTGTGGCCCTCGATTTCACCGCGCGAGAAACGCGGAGCATTGCCTGAGCGCTCTGGCTGGCGAACGGCTCCGAATAGGCGTCTTCCATTTCGGAGAGCATCTCCGGCCGATCTGGAGGTAACTCGACAACCTCGTGCGGAATTCCAAGCTGGCGCGCCGTCTGCCGCGCTTGGCCCGTTTCGTCGCTGGGATCTCCAGGGGTGCCGACGGTAAACGCTGTAAGGTTCGCATTCAAGCGCGACAGAGCCCAACACACCAGAGTCGAATCGACACCGCCGCTGAGCAACGCTGCGATCGGAACATCGGAAATCAAACGCAGACGCGTCGAGTCCACAATAAGAGTTTCGGCTTCGTCCACCGCTTCGTCGAACGTAATGGGAGAGGCGTCCGATTCGTCCCAGTGCGGCAGAGTCCAGTAGGTCCGTTGACGGGCTTTGCCATTCTGCCACTCCAGAATCGTTGCCGGCGGCAATTTCGATAAACGCTCAAAAATACACTGGTCGCCGGCGACGTTGCCGTATTCCAGAAACTGCAATATAGCTTCCGGATCCACCGGGCCTCGAAAACCGCCTGCTCCCAAGGCGCCGACTGTGGAAGCAAACGCTATTTCGCCATCGTGAGCGTAGTAGACCAAGGGCTTCACGCCCAAACGATCACGCACCAGGAATAGCGTGCGCTTGATTTCGTCCCATAGGGCGAAGGCGAACATGCCTCGCAGCCGAATCACCAAATCATCAATACCCCAATGCAGATAACCAGTGACCAGAACTTCTGTGTCGCACTCGGACCGGAACCGGTGGCCGTGCTGCTCCAGTTCAGCTCTCAATTCGAGGAAGTTGTAGATGCAGCCGTTAAACACCACCCCAGCCTTGCGATCGTCGGAAAGCATGGGTTGATGACCCGCCGGGCTCAGATCCAGAATCGACAACCGCCGATGCCCCAGCCCCACTCCTGGCCAAGCCTCAAAACCCTCCGAATCGGGACCGCGGCGGGCTAAAGAATCCATCATCCGGCGAACGGTGGGTTCGATTTGAGACCCTTTCGTTGAGACGAATCCTGCAATTCCACACATGTGATCTTAAGTGTATCGTCCCTCGTCGTTGCGTTGAGTTTCCAGGTGACGCTTCCCCCGCTACCCTTCCCGCTACAATGGTGGGTACTCACGCTGATGCTGCACGCGCGGCTCAGCGAGCGATGATGACCACTTCCCGGCCCCTAGAACCTGTTTCTCTTCTTTTAATTAGCGACTCCTATCCACCTGTGATGGGAGGCTCAGAGGTGGAAGCCCAGCGAATTGCCTCGGCCATGATCCGGCGCGGACATCAGGTCCAGGTGCTGTGCGCGGGCGGACCGCCCATGCCTGCCGTGCGTTATTGGGTGGATCCCGCAGGGGTACCCGTGCGAATCCTGACACGCAGCTCGCGCGGCCGCTGGAGGGATCTGTTCTTCGCCATGGAGGTTGCCTGGGCCCTGTGGCGCGATCGCAACCGCTATAACGTTGTCTATTTTCTGATGCAAGGCTTGCATCTGGCCACGGGCTTGCCGGTGGCTCGCGGGCTCGGAAAACCCATTGTTATGAAGATTAGCGGCAGCGGGATCATCCCCCTAATGGTCAACTCGCGTGTGGGCCGTTTGGAGTTGAAATGGCTTGCCAATTGGGCCTCGCGCGTAATGCTGCTAAACGAGGGTATGTTCGAAGAAGCGATCGCCAGCGGCTTGCCACGCGAGAAACTCTTCTGGATGCCGAATCCCGTGGACGCCGACGAGTTCCAGCCCGCTCGCCAAAATGAAATTGCTCCCTGGCGGGAGCGGCATGGAATCCCCCCTCAATCGACTGTCGCGATTTACGTAGGGCGGCTTTCGCACGAAAAAGGCCTTACCCACTTGCTTCGCGGATTTGCGCGAGCAGCAGCCAGCGTCCCAGGGGCGATGCTGGTCCTGGTAGGCGATGGCCTGCAGCGGGGTGAGTTGGAGGCTCTGGCCAAGGAATTGGGCTTGGGCCCCGGCCAGATTCGCTTTATCGGGCGCGTCGATCTCCAAGAAGTGGCATCGTGGCTCCGGGCCAGCGACCTGTTCACGCTGCTTTCACCCAACGAAGGATTGTCCTGTGCGCTCCTCGAAGGCATGGCTTCGGGGCTCGCCTCTGTTGTGAGCGATATTCCAGCCAACCGGCAGCTCATTGTTAATCACGTGCACGGCCTCACCGTCCCGTTTGATGACGAAGCTGCCGCGAGCGAGGCATTCCTGCAGTTACTCTGTAATGCGGAACTGCGCAAGCGCATGGGGGAAGCAGCGCGGAGTCGTGTTATCGCGAATTATTCGACCAGCCGTGTCGTGGAGCGTTACGAAACCCTGCTGTCCGAAGTTATGGCTCCCAATTAGCAATCGCTTTATTCGATTTCCCACACAGTTGTCGCCGCTCGTTTCTAGTGCGGATTTCGATCCCGGACGGACAGGTGTCAGGCTTGTGACGGAAATGTCCTCTCGGAGAGTACTGAACCTTGGGCTAGAGAACACGGGACCGAAGCAGAGGATGCTGTGCGACGCCCCTAGGTACAGTAGACCGTTCTAACCACTTTGGCAACGATCGCAGTGAGCGGAGACGTTTGGCGATATTTGCAAGCTGCTCATGTTGCATCCATTAAGCAGCACAGCCGCCTTTTTAAGCGCGCCCGATATAGGGGAAGGGCCGGAGCGGGTTAAGGCAAACACTGGTACATGCCTCAGGCAAGCAGCGGTACGACTATGTCTAGAACCCTGAGCGTCGAAGTACTGACATTGGCCGAAGTAAGTAACATGCGAGGCTTATTACTTCTTCTGCCGCTTACAGTATTTGCCGGGCAGTCCTTGGTCCTTACGCCTGGGGTTACAATAGCTGTTGCAGATCCCAATTTGCCGCAAAGTCAGTCATGGCGAGTTGAGTTTCAGGTCCACGACTGGGCGCTCCCACCTCAAGGTATTCAAAACGCCTACGTTTTTGCCCTCGGCGGGACAGGGGCCAAAGCCGAAATCTGGCCGGATGGCAGGCTGGTTCTCAGCGATTTGCGCGATTCAGTATCACCTTCTCAGCCTTGCTTTTTGTCCTTGAACGGACGCCAAAATGTGCTCGTCCGATTTCAAAGGGACGCGTCCAACATGCGATTAGCCTGCGAGATCTGGAATTCAGATGGAACCGGGTATCAACAAGACAGCCAGGCGATTATTTCCATCAATTCGTGGACGCAGTCGGGCGGAGCACTTGGTAGCGCGAACACAAATACTGACTTAGCGTTCCTTCGGGTATTTGGCACGATCCTTCCCGATGGGGGGCGCCCGCCAGTCACGGCGGATTCCGGGGATTTGCTTAATCTGACGTTCAGTTCCTCGGGCAGCTTTAGCATTGCGACGACTGGTGTTTCGTACGTACCTACGCCCGGCCAAAACCCGGTTGCATTTGCGAAGACCTATGGAGCACCCGCGTGGAATAACTGGGTGTCGTTGCGAGCGGGATTTCCCGCCCAACTGGATGGCTCCCGAAGTTACTCACTAGCCGACGCCAGCTCGGCGGTCACCTATCAATGGGGGCAAATAAGCGGGCCAACAACGGTTCGCTGGTCGGACCCCACCTCCGCTACGCCTACTATCGAAGGACTCATTTTCGGCACGTATATGGTTCAACTGACCGTCAAGGACATCGCCGGAAATACGGCCAGTACGAACCTTGAATTTGGTGCAGTGGCAACCGATGCGAACGGGGTTGTGGTCCAAGCGGATCCGGCTGCCGACAAGCTGTTCGGCCCGATGATAGCCTTCGGGCAGAATCCCTGGGGCTACGCGGATGAACGCGCATTGAAAGCTACAACGTTACGCAGCGCCGCGTATGACCAGCAGGGTCTCACCACCCCCACATGGCAGGTGCCACTCTCAGGGACAATGACCTACAATTATTGGCCCCCGTCAACGCTTCTCACTGCCGCCATATCCCCCACTTCGATGTCCATACAAGTGAATGACGCCACGCAGTTCGATCTGACGACATTCCCTACCCGGATCCTGTTGGGAAATGCCCCTTTCGAGGAAATCAGGATTTGTTCAGCGACGGGAAACACATTGCAAGTTTGCTACGACGGCAGAGGATGGAGGGCAGGCAGTTGGTATCACTTTGCTACTGCCAACGACTGGACTGCCGGAACACGGGTATCTCAAGTTAAGATGACGGGTACGGGGACGCGGTTTTTAACCGATTTCTGTCCAGCCGGTCCCGGTTGGAGTGGTCCGATTTCATACCAGGATGGAACGGTTACGGCTAACGCGGGATCCACCTCGCTTGTCGGGAACGGCACGACTTGGGCGGACGGCAACGCTGGCGGTCGCGCAATCCGCATCGAGGGGACCCATAGCGGTGGCATACCCTTCGTATTTCACGCATACGTTTCGGCCGTTAACGGAACCACTTCCCTCACGCTGGCCCGCCCATGGCCTGCAGACGCGGACTCCGGCAGCTTCAATTATTCCCTTCTCAATGCGGATACTCGCAGCGTTACGCCCCACTATACGCGGAACGACGGGACGGACGGAATCATTTACGTCCCGACATCTGGATGCGAGTCAGATACCACTCTGTACACATCGATGTGGTGGGATAACGGCATCACTGGGTTGCAGACCGATAAGCAGTACGCCTTCATGGACGGAGCCGGCTATAACGGCGATTTTGGTCCGAATTATTACGATGAGGTGCTTGCACACTACGCCTTGTATTACAGGTCGGGTTGGGCGCCGGCGCGGGACGCCGCCCGAAAAATTGGTGATAACTGGCTTAATTACCCTGAAATCGCGAACGGTGATGCCGGCGGCGCGCCTCGCAGAATGTCGATTACCGGGGTAGTTGCCAACGCGGTTTTGGATGGACGGACGAAGAACTGGAGTGCCCTGCGGACATTCGCTAACCGGGGAGTTTCTGCCATCACGGAGGATTGCAATGCCGATGTCCGGGAGAACGCCTACGCACTCTCCTGGCTATCGTTGGCAGCACTATTCGACCCCGTTGATACCGGCAGCTCCACTGACCCCAACCAACGATCCTATTGGAAAAGTAAGTTAGCGGCCGCTTCGGCACGCGACGCATTCTGCGGCGGTTCGGACCACTCCTGGAAGACCGGATTCTACTGGAATCCAGGCGCCTATCCCCCACTGACAGTCACCAACGGCAGTGCCATCGCCACAGGAACCAACCTGCCCGCTTCGATGTGCCCCTATGTGGCCAACGGGACGGGAATTGCGACGGCCTACTCGGCGATCATTTCTGGGACCGGGTTTCAAGCGGGCAATAAGATCCTGGTCACAGGTACCCGTTATGGACAACCCTTCACAGGAGCGTTCGAGTTCCGCGCCGATAGTCCCTATCAAGCTAGCTTGTCGGTCTTGTGGCCGGGCGACAGTGGCTCCGTCAGTTGGATGGTTGAGGGAAACGAGCCAAGCCAGACTTTTGAGACGATCTCTCTTGACAATGTAACCGATGCGCGTTTCGGACAAATCTGGGCGTGCCGCTGGGACAATCCTTCGCAAATCACGTTGAACCGTCCGTGGGTTGGGACCGGTACCGAAACGGTGCACGCTTTTCGGTACAACCTTGTCGGCAGGGGCGTGCAGCCGTTTATGCTGGGAATTAAGACGCTCCAAATGGGCTACGGCTCGCTGATTGACGACGCTACGACGTCAACCAACTACGCCCAACTGGCGAAAGACGCCGCGAATTGGATTCTTAACCAGGGCTACGACACTACATTGAAGGCCGTGAGTTACGGGCGCATCTTTCCGCAGTGCGAGCCTTCCATGACTGAATCAGGCGATCCGAGCTTTGCCTTCCGTACTCCTGGTTGTATTGAAAACAGCTTCAATCCTTCTAAGCTCAGTGAGGCCAGAGCGCGAAATTCTGAAGTGCAAAACGCCTTTCGAGTCGCCTACCAAGGGAACGCCACGAGCCAGGTGAAAGCTCTCGGAGACCAAGCGTACTGCGCCCAGTGGGGCGTTTCGAGTTTCACCCAGCCGGGTTACTGCACCGAGGGCATAACAGCGTCCAATTTGCTAGATGCCAATTTGGCAAGCTACAAGTGGACGGGGTTCTTCTTTGGCGTGGGAATGGCGCATCAGTGGCCCGCTGTGCGGGTCGGGGGCGTGAGCGCACCCGTCTGGCTGAGCACGCCCATTAGCTTCACTCTGGGCGCCGCTGCCAGTGTGCGGATTACTGTTACGCAGCCATCGAGTGCGACGAAACAATACGTGTGCTCATCGTCTCCTTGCCAAGTGGACGTGGACGCGCGCCAGGGAGCCCACTGGGCCCAAATCGACTATCTGTCGAGCACCGGGCAGACTCTTTCGACGTCACAGCCAACCTTGATTTCGGCCTCCGGGGTGAGTATTACGGGAACGGGGACCGTTGTCACGCCGCCATCAGTTACGGCGAATCCGAGCGTTAGTCCGGGGCCAGGAACCTATACCTCAGCACAAACAGTAACCGTCAGCACAACCACTTCGGGGGCCTCGATCCGTTACACCACCGACGGAACGACGCCTAGCTCCACTGTGGGAACAGTGTATGTCGGACCGGTTTCGGTGAGCAGCAGCCTGACTCTGAAGGCGATCGGCTACAAGGCTGGGATGACGGACAGCACGGTTACGTCGGCCAGCTACGTAATCAGCGCCGGCGGGAGCAACACGGCGGTGTTCGTCAAAACCGACACGGTCACGCAAGGCACCTGGAAAGGGGTGTATGGGGTCCATGGGTACAACGTGATCGAGGACACGCTGTCATACCCGTCCTACGTGACGGTGACGCCTGTCGGCAAATCAAGCTACATATGGACCAACTCGACCAGCGATGTGCGCGGACTGCAGAAACCCGCCTCACCCGCTGACCGGATTGCGGCGACCTGGTTTACCTCCGGCAGCTTTACCATTGATCTGAACTTCAACGATGGCGCTCCACACCAGCTCGCGGTTTCCTGTCTGGATTGGGACGCAGGGGGACGGATCCAAACGGTCAGCATTCTGGATGGCGTCACCAATGCAGTGCTGGACAGTCAAAACGTAGATAGTTTTCAAAACGGCAAGTACCTGGTGTGGAACCTGACGGGTCACGTACTCCTGCGGGTGACCAACACGGGACCGATCAACGCGACCATCAGTGGCCTGTTCTTCGATCCGGCCAGCCCCGGATCAACGGCGCCGGTGACCACACCGACGTTCAATCCACCGGCGGGAACGTATAGTTCAGCGCAAGCCGTGACCATCAGCACAACCACGGCGGATGCCTCGATTCGCTATACCACCGATGGGAGCACGCCGACCTCGTCCACGGGAACTCTGTACTCCGGCCCGGTCAGCGTCAATAGCAGCATGACATTGAAGGCGATTGCCTACCGGATCGGGATGACCGACAGCGCCGTGGCTTCAGGGAACTATACGATCCAAGCGACGACCCAAAGCGCGACGTCCACGCCTACATACAACCCAGCCGGAGGAACATTTAGTTCTGCCCAAGTGGTGACCATCAGTTCAGCGACGGCGGGAGCCGCGATTCGCTACACCACCGACGGGAGCACGCCGACCTCGTCCACGGGAATCCTCTACTCAGGTCCGATCAGCGTCAATAGCAGCGTAATCCTGAAGGCGATCGCCTACAAGGTCGGCATGACCGATAGCTCAGTAAATGCCGCGACCTACACGATTTCGGGCGGACCGACGACGGGTGGGCGGCTGGGCTGGTATAACACCGCCTGGACCAACCGGAAGGCCATTACTATTGATCACACTAAGGTGTCAGGCGCGAGCAATCTGACCAACTTCCCGATGCTGTTTTCAGTCACGGACCCGAGCCTGAGGACGGTGGGCAAAGAAGGAAAAGTCGGTAAGCCGGACGGAACCGACATTCTGTTTACGGCCGCTGACGGCGTCACCAAACTCGTCCACGAACTGGAGTATTACGGCACCTCTACCGGCCAGGTAGTCGCCTGGGTACGGCTGCCGGCGTTGTCGCCCACCACAGACACCGTCCTCTATGTCTATTACGGCAACGCAGGGGCCACCGACCAGCAGAATAAAACCGCGGTATGGGACACCAACTACAAATTGGTGTGGCATCTGGGCAACGGAACGTTTCTCAGCGGCGCGGACTCGACCAGTAACAAAACCAATGGGATCGCCTATGGTGGTGCGGGCGCCGGCAAGATGGGTGGAGGCGCCGCCGGTATGGTGGAAGGTATATCCATCGGCTTGCCGAATGGCGACCAAACACGCACGCTGGAATGCTGGTTTAGGATTACCGGCAACAGCGGCTCGGATCAGTCCATTTGCGGCATGGGATTTGACTCGGGAACCGGCACCATCTTTTCGCTTACGTATCGTGCTGCCGGATACAAGCTGGTTCTGGATGCTAGCGGGATCACGCAATCGCTTTCATGGACTTACGACTCGAATTGGCACCATCTGGCCGCGTCCTACACTAGCGGCGCTGGTCTGCAAAATGCTGCCGTATACCTGGACGGCGTCTTGAAACCGACGACCGGTAAAAAGGGAACGCTCGCGACGCCATCGACCACCTATTTCGACGTGCTACACAACCCAGCTTATCCGCTGAACGACATGACAGGAGTGGTGGACGAATTTCGCATTTCCAACACAGCGCGTCCCGCCGGCTGGATTCTCACTGGGTACAACAATCAGAATTCGCCTGGCACGTTCTTTACCGTGGGCCGCGAGGAGTGACCTGACGTTCAGCGCAAGCCGGATGATTTAATTCGCAAGACAGGCGGGCCGCTGAGTGATCAGCGGCCCTTTTTTTTGTTGCACGGCGAGGCACGGCCGGCCATCTGATTATCAACAAGGCCTCCTCCTTCGATAGCAACTGCTTTCGGAATTTGAGAAGTCGCGCGTCTGTATCAGTTGGCTGTTCCGGCCCGGCGAAACAGACCTTCATGAAATCCTTCGGATGGAAACCTTTCACGGTAGGAACAAGAGGGGGCGCAGAGGAGGTTTTTCGAAACGCCATGATTCGTGCACGATTGATTTGGGTGGCCTGCTGGAGCACCCCAGTGGCTGCTCAAACCCAGGTCGACCTAAGGACCCCAGTCCAAAAGCGTGGATTTTCAAGCTGCGCCGTGTACCAAGCCGTTTAAGAGCGGAAGGGCGCTGCCGGTAACATGCACGCAGCGAGAGATGTTCTTTCTGATCACTGCGCCCCCCGGAATAAACGCTTACGGCTGTCTCGAATGGAAGCGGCTGCTTTTCTGAGCGAGGAGGGGGAGTTACGACGATCAAGAATACCGGCATAACAGTAGGCGCACTGTCTATCCTGGATCTATCCAGCAGACCGGGAGTGTTGTTGACGACCAGTGATTCGGGCAAAGCATCGTCATTCAATCCAGCTTGTACACGGCGGTCATTCTGACACGCAGTTCGGAAAAATCGGGAGCATCCTTGCTCTGTGCGTCGGGCAGCGGCTCGGGCACGACTTACACGTGCTTTCTCTCACCGACGTTGTCCACCTACACGACGGGCATGGTCCTATATTGGAAGCCCGATGCGAATGGATCGGAGGGGCTACGACGCTCAACGTCGATACCCTGGGACCGGCCGCTGTGAAACTGACGGATGGAATCACAAATCCGGCGCCAGGAGACATCATGGCGGGCCGGGTTTACGAAATTTGGTACGACGGTACCAGCTTCCGATTACTGAACCCCTTTGTTCCACCCGGTGTCCTCGCAGAGGTGCGGCCGGCTTGCGGCGTGGCCGTTCGCGACGACGGGCGCAAAAGACGGTCTGTCCGTGTGTGACAAGGATGTTGCCAATGCGTATGCGTGGAGGACTTTATACTAGCGATGCGCTGCCATAGAATGTTGTTATTGAATGCGAGTATGAAAATCTCCGCAGTCTGGGCCTTACTGACTCTCCCACTATGGGCAGGAGAATCCCTTCGCATAAACGGGAGCCAGACCGCAACTAACACCTCGGTTGCAGCGCAGGGAATCAACGCTCCCTGCCGGATGGAGTTCCAACTTAGTTTCACCTCGAGCCCTAAAGACGGGCACCCGGCTAATATAAACGCCTGTGCAATCATCGTTCAATACAACACCGGCTTTCTGACGATTCACGACGACAACGCGCGCTGGGGCTGCTGTTTCAATATCTCGCTCGCCAATTTCACGTCGAATTGGCTGATTGTACGTTATCAGCAGATTCCATCCGGTAGCGGCGGCACGTTCACCTGGGAAGCGTGGGACATTAACGGCGTTCTCCAGGTCTCCCACACCGAAACCTACGCGGGCACATCGGGGTCCAATTCAAACGGCGCGAGTGTGGGATCGACGGGCAATCAGAACTCCTCTTGGGGATTCTTCCGTTTGTACACCACGACCGTGCCGCTAGGGTCGGCTGAGCCGACGTTCGCCGACAACGGCAATCTCCTTGAGTGGAAATTCAACACAAGCCTCGCAGATGCGAGCGGACGCGGATACACGGCAACCTCTAACGGGGGCACTCCCGCAAAGTCATGTGGTTCGACGCCGTGCTATGAGGCGACCTCCGGGCAATCTTTAGTCACGGCGGTCATCAAGGCTACACCGGCCGCTGCTTGGGGTAATCCGCCATCCTGGCGGGCCGGCACTAACGTTGGCCTAGACTGCTCCGGCAGCATCTCGATGGCGGATTCCGGCGGGACACCCTCGTGCTTCTGGCAGATTTCGGGCCCATCCAGACCTGTGTGGTCGCCGAGCCAGACCGCCGTCCGGCCAACGCTCACGGGGATTGTATTTGGAAACTATCATGTGCAACTCGTGGCGACGAGCTCCAGCGGATCGGCTACCGCAACAGCGGACATCGGCGCGGTAGCACAGGACTCAAATGGCGTCGTCGTCAATGCCGATCCGAACGTAGACATGGTCTTTGGTCCGATGATCGCGTTAGGCAAGAATCCCTGGGGCTGGGCAGATGAGCGGCAGTATGCAATGATCGCGTTACAGACTGCGTACCTATCGTCAAGAGACTATAATCCCCCGCCCTTCGTGAAGAAGGCTCAAGGCACCATTGCATATAAATTCGGCGGGAATCTCAACTGTACGACCTTGAGCAGCGGCATCACCGCCACTACGCTTTCGATCCGCGTAACCAATGCCAGTTGCCTTAGTCTCTCAACCCTTCCCGGAACGCCGACCGATATTATCGTCGGGACGGAACTGATTCGGATTTGCTCAACATCGGCCACCTCTGGCGCGGCTACACTCACAGCCTGCTACGACGGGCGAGGAGCAGCGAGAGGCTCATTCAGCTACAACGGCGGGCTCACAACTCAGGTCGCGGCGCAAAGCTGGTCGAGCGGCACCGGGGTTGGAGATGAAATGACCACCGGCACGAACACCCTTTTCGCAACCGACGCAGCCAGGCCTGTGTGTCCAGCAGGCGTCCCGGGACCTCCTGGACGGGTGGTGTACTCAACTGGAACGGTCACGTTGATAGGAAATTCCGCAGTCATCAGCGGGAGCGGTACCACCTGGAATGCCGGGAATGGCGTGGTTGCGGGCAACATGGTCCGCATACAGGCGACGCACGCCGGAGGAACAGCGTTCGTCACATGGGCTGTCATTAACTCAGTTGACAGCACCAGCCAGATTACTCTGAGTCGCGCCATGCCCTCTGATGTGGATGCGGGACCCTTCAGCTACAAAATAACAGGACCCCTCTATTTCTCCTCGGAGGCAACGATCCCTGGCACGTCCTCCGTGACCAATGTGGCCCAAGACATCCAGATCTGTGAGTCAGAAACGCGATTGTCCACACAGATCTACTTCGAGGGAGGAGCAATCTTCGGGACCTCCATCAGCGGGGTTCAGTATAGCTACAAGCTCTCGCTGGGCGCGACCAGCTTCACCTTCCAGCCGAATTATTATGGGACCGGCCTAGCCGCGCGTTCACTCTACTACCGCTCAGGCTACGGCCCCGCAAAGACGCTGGCCGATAACATCGACGAGTACTGGATAAACGATCCCGAGGTCTGCGCTGGATACTGTCTCAATGCAACCACCGGCATTCGCATGGCTGGGGGGGTTATTGGGGCGCTAGCCGACAAGGTCACTAACAAGAACACCATCCTCTCTTGGGATCACTTCCGAAACTTCGGAACCAATGCGGCGCGGATGGCTTCCAGTCGGGATTGCGCTTATTCTGATACACGGGACACCGGGGGAATGGAGGCGGTGGTCGCGCTACTCGCACTGTTTGACACGGCTCAGCAGGCTACCTGGAACGCCATCCTGTACGGCAACTCAGACTCGTTTTACGTATGGGACCAAGCCTGCAAAGGTGCGAATAATAGTTGGGCGAACAGTTTATACTTCAATCCCAGCACGACGGTTACGTTAACGTCCGGGAGTACTGCTGTGGTCGCGATTTCCGGCATATTCTCAAACAGCGTTACGGGGAACAATGGCTGCAGCGGTGTTGCTAGCGGCACAGCAACGGCCACGGCGGGCTCGGACATCCTGACGCGCATCAGCGGAACTTACTCTGCCGGTGCGTACCAAATCGCAATCACGGGGACTCGGCTGGGCAGCTCTTACACGCTGATCACGGATTATCGGAATGACAACACCAATCACCTGACCCTCGGCGGCAAATGGCCCGCCGACGCCGATAGTGGGACGGTAAGCTGGACCACCGTTGCCTACCCGTTCAACGTCACGGCATTCGCTATAGACAGCTCCGACTCTTCTGCCCTGGCGCACAACTTCATTTGTACCTATGTCGATCCGACCCACATAACATTGAATCGTCCATGGCCCTTGGAAAGCGGCACTACACGTCATATATCCAGCTCCAACCTGGAGGGGAAAGGACAGCAACCCTTCATGTTGGGAGGCTCCAAATCCTTGGCGCTCCAATGGGCGGCGCTCAATTCCAACCCCACGATCGCTTCTGCCTTCAACACCGAACTTCAGCAGGCCGCTGGCTGGATGTTCACTACCGGATTCGATCCCTACACCCTAGGGCCTTACTACGGACGTATATTCAATGCCTGCGAACCGGTGATTGTTCCTTCCACCAACTTCCCTGCGTATCTTAGGCAATCCGGTTGCGCGGACGGAATCAGTCTGGATGGAATCATTGCATCGCGCGAGCTGACGGCGGAATCCTCTACCGCGTTGCGGGCCTATTACGCTTCGCAGGGAAATTCGGCGGCAGCGAAGCTGTGGGCCGATACCCAGTACGGGGCACTGTGGTCGAGGACCGGCTTTGACACCGGCGGTGTCTACGCCGACAACACATCTGCCGGAAATAACATAGGCGCCAGTAACCTCACGGACAACTACCTTGGTTCCTTCAAGTGGCCAGGCTTTTTCTTCGGCATGGGGATGGTTCACCAGTGGCCCGCAGCGCGGCTCGGCGGGGTAGCGCCAGGGCTGCCCCGAACGTTGAGCGTCACCTGCAACATCTCCGGTGTAATCAACGCCACCAAATGCCGAGTGACTCTCACGAAGCCGGACGGATCGACCGTGACAAACACCTGCACATCGAGTCCGTGCGCAGTAACGGCGGATGCCCGCCAAGGCGACCACTTGCTGAAGGTGGACTACGTAAGCGCTTCGAATGCCGTGTTGAACCCCGGAGATGCAGCGCCGGTGAGAGTTCCTTAACGGATCGAATTTTCTAATAGCATTCGTTTCAATGATCCAGTGAAATTAGGGGGGCGGGATTTACCTTAGGTGATCGGGTATAAGAGCCCTAGTGACGCGCCGATTCGACGATAATAAAAGAAAATAAACAGATGCGATCCGCCTTTGGTTTCGTGCCCGTGGTGTGCGTATGGTTTCTGGCTTGTACGGTTGTGGCCATTGCCGGCCAATCCATCGTACTTTCCACGGGCATAGTCGGCAATCCGCTAGTCGCGGCGCAAGGCGTCAACGGTGCGTGCCGGGCTGAAGTGTCCTTCCATGACTGGGATCCCGCCCCGCCTCCCTCAAGCCATCCTTGGGATGCGCCCGCATGCGGCTTCAGTTTTACTCTATCCAACCTTGGCAACGGGGATGTCCGGCTCACAATTTATTCGCCACAAGGTGTGGGCGGCGAGGTATGTATGATCCGCCTGGGCGTAGATGCCAACGGCGGGGCGATGCTGCCTTCCAAATTTGCTACGGTCCGCTTCCAACGAGTTCCTAATGGATCCGGCGGTATTGAGGAATGTGAGGCAATCGATGTAAACGGGCGAACCTTCTGGAATGAGAGCCATCTTTATACCGGGACATCAGGCGGGCTGTCGGCAGGGGCGTCCGTCGGCGGCACGGGACAAAACATAAGCACGGCATACTTCCGGCTTTTCACGACAACCGTACCGATGGGATCCAGGCCACCGGTGACGGCCGACAAAGGGGATCTGTTGGAGTGGAAGTTTGATGGTGACCTTAGCGATTCGTCAGGTCACGGATACGACGGCGTAGTGTCCAATGGATCTCCTTTCTACGTCCCGACTCCCGGACAGGACCTGGTCGTCGCCGTGATCAAGACATCTAACGCTCCTACTTGGTCCCCCTGGGTCTCGATGAGGGCCGGGTACCCCAATCAACTCGGCTGTTCGGACAGCTACGCGCAGGCGGATGCGTCCGCGGCAGTGACTTGCGACTGGACCGTGACGAGTGGCCCTTCGGCGCTGGGCTGGTCCGGCCAGTCTACAGCCCAGCCGACGGTGACCAACGTGGTGTTCGGCACCTACCGGTTTTCATTGCAGGTGAGCGCCGTTACGGGTGATACGGCTACCAGAACGCTAGACGTGGGTGCCGTGGCTTACGACGATGACGGCGTAGTGATACCGGACGACCCGAGGGTAACGGAGATTTTCGGACCGATGATCGCGTATGGGCAGAATCCGTGGGGATACGCAGATGAACGGGCCAAGCGGGCGGTGGAGTTGCAGAATGCATATTACCTGCGGCTGGAGTTGGACCAGCCGACGTGGGAAACCAGCGGTCAGGGAACGGTAAGTTATTCGTTTGCGGGGATCGGGATGAATTTGGGGCAGGCGGGAACGACGCTGAGCGGGAGCATCACCGGGACTGCTACATCGATTCCAATCGCCGACGCCGGGCAGTTGCCGGGGCTGGGAAGTTTACCGACCTGGATCTGGATCGGGAATGCGTATTACCAGCAGGAGCTGGTGCGAGTGTGTTCGACGACGGCCACCAGCGGAGCCGCGACGTTAGGGGTTTGCTATGACGGCCGGGGACTGACGGCCCAAGTGGGGACTTTTGTCGGGGCGCAAGGCTGGAATGCTGGAACAGTGGTAGGCGAGTACCGGGTTCAGGGAAGCGGGACGAGGTACGTGACGGATGCGAAAGCAGCGATTTGTCCCGGGGGGGGACCGGGGCCCCCGGGGCCGGTGGTTTATTCGACCGGGACCGTGACTCTGACCGGGGGATCTACGACGATCGCTGGGAACGGGGCGAGCTGGACGACAGCCAACAAGGTGATTGGGGGGTATTTCATCCGGGTGGAGGCAATGCACGGAGGAGGGATACCGTTTGTATATTGGGCGACGATCACCAGCGTAGACAGCCCGACGCAGGTGAGGGTAAACCGAGCCTTACCGGGGGATGTAGATGGAGGGCCGTTTCCGTATAACGTGATTAGCTACCGGTACATCTCATTGCACTTCATAGCGCCGGACGGAAGCGACCAGAACCTGCTGCAACCTACCGCGGGGTGCGAATCGGAAACTGCGGTGTTTGCCAGTGTGGCGCATGACATACCGGCGCTCAACCTGAACCAGTTTATCGGGATGCGGTACAGCTACAAGGACGGTCTGGGGATTCAGTCGGCGTTCGGCCCGAACTTTTACGGATCGGGGCTGGCGGCGCGCGCATTCTATCTGCGGAGCGGCTGGGATTTTGCCAAGCAGACGGCGGACATGATGGATGAGCGGTGGGTGCGGGATCCGGAGATTGGGGCAGGGTGGGCCGGAGGGATACCCTTGCTGCAAGGGGGAGGCGTGGTTGGTGCGATCGCAGACCTGGTGACAAATCCGACCACGGCGCTGAACTGGAGTGATGTGCGGCAGTTCGGAGTGAGGGGGGCGATTGGTAGCTCCGGCTGCAATGACTACGACACCCGCGATTCCGGTGTACTCGAGGGATGGGTAGCGCTGCTGGCGCTCTTCGATCCTGATGACGCACAACGCGCCAACTGGTTAAGTGCGCTGTTGTCGCACTACAGGCGAGACACAAATTGCAAGCAGGCAGACGGATCCTGGGCGAATGGGTTCTACTTCAATGGGGATGGCCCGGTGATGAACGTCACCAACGGCTCCGCGCTTGTCATCGCCCCGGGAAACAATTTTACGCCGGGAATGTGCAGCGGAGTGAGTTCGGGCACAGCAATCGTGACGAACGGAACGGCGGCTGTGACGAGTATTACTGGCGCTTTCGTTGCCGGGGCGCAGATCGTACTGACGGGAACGAGAAATGGATCGCCCTACAGCATGTGGCTGCAATTCCAATTGAACTCGGGAAACTTGATCACGCTGGGAGGCCTCTGGCCGGGAGATAGCGGAACTGTTTCCTGGCTGATCGCAGCGGACCAGAATTGGGGGACGATCGCAAAAGACACCAACGATTCCATGCTACGCGAGAACTGGTCTTGCACCTACAACAGTCCCTCGCAAATCACGCTGCATCGGCCGTGGGACGGCCCGACGGACAACACGGGATCATACCACCTGTATTCCTCGAATCTCGCCGGTTTCGGCCAACAACCTTTCATGCTGGGAGGCTACAAAGAGTCAGCGTTGAAGTGGGCCTCGCAAGTGAGCGATCAGGTTCTAGTGAGTAATTTTGCCAACCTGACGCAGCTTGCCGCAATTTGGATTCACGATGTCGGCTATGACCCGGAAACGCAAGGCATGAGTTATGGGCGCATCTTCCAGGCGTGCGAGCCGGCCGTGACAGCTTCGATGGTCTGGGCGAACTGGAAGGCGACGGGGTGCCAGACGGGAGGGGATCCTGACTCGATCCGCGCGGCCCGCACGTTGACCGCGGAAACAAGTAACGCGATCCGGGTCTACTACGAATCGAATCCGTCGCAAAGCCGGAAAGATTGGGGAGACCACGCATACGGCTCGATTTGGGGTTATTGTCCATACACCAAACCCGGTTACTATTGTGACGACAATTATGTCCGCGGCGAGAACTCGGATACCTCGCTGGGAGCTTACAAATGGACGGGGTTCTTCTTTGGCATGGGTATGGCGCATCAGTGGCCGGCAGTGCGCTCAGGTTCCGTCAGAAGAAGGGGCCGGTGATGGTGACCGACTGCGTCGAGCTGTAGTTTCCGCCGGGCGGTGCGAAGGTTGGGGTGGCCGCGGTAGAACCGCTGCTGGCTGGATCGAAGAACAGGCCACTGATGGTCGCGTTGAGCGATCCGGTATTGGTCACCCGGAGAAGTACGTGACCGGTCAGGTTCCACACCAGGTACTTGCCGTTTTGAAAACTATTTACGTTTTGGCTGTTAAGTACTGCATTGGTGACGCCATCGAGAATGCTGATTGTCTGCGTCCGCGCACCCGCTGAGTCAAAATCCAGACAGAAAACCGCGAGCTGGTGTTGAGCGCCGTCATTGAAGTTCAGATCGACGGTAAAGCTGCCGGAGGTATACCAGGTGGCCGCGATCCGGTCGGATGCGAGTGCTTTCTGCAGGGCGCGGACATCACTCGTCGAGCCGGCCCATATATAGTCCGACTGACCGGCGGGCGCCACCGTCACGTATGCCGGGTACGACACCGTGTCGTCAATCACGTTGTACCCGTGGGCTCCATAGACTCCCTTCCATGTCCCTTGGGTCGTTGCGTCGGTTTTGACGAACGATGCTGTGTTGCTGCTCCCGCCGACTGTGATGACGTAGCTGGCAGATGTAACCGCGCTATCGGTCATGCCGGTCTTGTAGGCGACGGCTTTCAAAGTCAGGCTGCTGCTTACTGAAACCGGTCCGCCGTAGACTATCCCGACTGCAGACGTGGGCGTGCTACCGTCAGTGGTGTAGCGGATGGATGCCCCTGCGGTGGTCGTGCTGATGGTGACCGATTGCGGCGAGCTGTAAGTTCCGCCGGCCGGCGCGAACGTCGGCGTCGCGACGCTTAAGCTGCCCACGGTAAAGCTAACACTCGTCACGACGCCTGTAGAAACGGCAATTCCGTTCTGCGTCGAGGCTGGAAATCCCGCTGCAGTGGCCGTAACCGAATATTGAGATCCATTGGGAACGGCAATCAGCGAATAATTTCCGCTGCCGTCGGTAGTGGCGGCCGCACTGAAACTCCCTCCGGTAACCAGGACCTGCGCGTTGGCAACCGGATTCAGGTTCCCGTCGCGAACGCTACCTGCGATGGTACCCATGCGCGGCAGGATCACGTTGGCCGAGGTGGTTCCGCCGGCCGGGACGCTGAGAGCGGAGACCGTCGTGGTATTCCTGCCGATGGCGGACGCTCGCAGGTCATAGGTCCCGCCGGGCACCCACAACGTATACTGCCCCGCCAGGTCGGCGACAGCAACGGCGTTGATGAGACCGTTGGACAGTGCTTGCACGATCGCGCCAGCCACTCCCAGGCCCTGATCGGTGACTGTTCCGGTGAACTTGCCGTACGTCACTCCCATCGCGACAGTGAAGGGCGTGTCCGCTCCGGGCGCCACCGTCGCACTGAGAGATTGAGTCGGGAAGCCGGTGGCAGAGACGGTTACGGGGTAGGTTCCCGCTGGCAAAGTGCCGGCCCGGTACAAACCCCATGAGTCCGCGGTTATGGTCTGGCCGTTAATGGTGATCTGAGCTCCACCGACAGGATTGCCGGCGGAATTGACGATTTGGCCGGCCATCGCGCCGTTGGACGCGGTCCGGAAGGCGCCGGATACGGCGCTGGATGCGTTGATAACGCCGAAGCCGAAGTTCTGGTTCCACCCTCCGCCGGCTGTGATGGAACTTGCGGTCTGTTCCATGCGCTGCAGAATCGACTGTGCAGTAGCGTTCGGCGTGCTCATCGCTACCAAGCCGGCCAGAGCCGAAACAAATGGCGTGGCCATGGAAGTTCCGGAAAGTGAAACGTAGTTGCTCCAGCCGCTGGAAACAGCATAGGTCGGCGCGGTCGAAAGGATTCCTACGCCGGGGGCGGCCAGATGAACTGAATTCCCGAAGTTCGAGAAGCTGGCTAGATTGTTGCCCGAGTCGGTAGCCGAAACTCCGATTGCATGGTTCGCTCCAGCGGGAAAGAACAGGCTGCTGGTAGCGCTATTGCCGGCAGCCGCGACCACCAGTGTGTTTCTTTGCCAGGCATAATTGACGGCAGTCTGGAGCGTTTGCGAATAACCGGCTCCGCCCAGGCTCAAGGAGACGACTTGGGCGCCCGCATCCGCGGCGGCCATGATCGCATTCGCAATGTTGACGTCGGATCCGCTCCCGGTGGAATCCAGGACTTTGTATTCGATCACCTGCACCGGAAAAGCCAGCCCGGACACTCCGACGGCGTTGGATGTGGCCGCCGCCAGAATTCCCGTCACATGTGTTCCGTGCCCCTGATCGTCCTGCCAGGCGCAGGTCGGAGAACCTATGGTAGTCGCAACAAAAGCCTGGCTTGCGCTGAACATCAACTGCCCGCCTAGCGCTGAGTCGGTAGAACTGCCTCCCGTATTTATGAAGTCAGGATGGGTGCAATCCGCGCCGGTATCGAGGACCGCTACCTTCACCCGTCCTGTTCCCGCAGTGGCGGCCGTCAAATATTGGCCGGGTAGGAGGTTCCACGCCTGCGCAGCCTGGACGTTCTGGAACCACCAGGAGGACGGGTAGCTCGGGTCATTGGGCGCGGCCAGCAGCATGTGTCGAACGCGATTCGGCTCGACATACTCTACCTGCAGGTCGGCCGCGAGCTGGGTTGAGACTCCGTTACGAATCCCGCCGGGAACGGAGATCCGGAAGAGACGTTCGCGCCCTAAGGCTTGAACCTGGGCGCCTGGAAGATATCCGGCGATCAGGGAAGCGGCGGTGCTTCCCGACCTCAAGCGGACGATAAGCTCGTTGGCGACGACCTGTTCACCAGGCCGCGCGGGGTACTCGTCCCCGGCCCATAGATCTGTTCCTGCAAACAAGCAGAGAACGACTGCGAAGGCACGACGATACATACAACACACCTGAAGGTAAGTAGACTATCCTACCTCATTTATCGGGTCTCCAACGTATAACGTCTGAATGATCGGACTACGATAGGGTACTAGCCCAGAGGTGAGGCGGATAAGGGAACGGGGTCGCGCAGGTGATCAGTTAGAACCAACAAATATAAGGAGTTTAGTTACGATGTTGAGCCGGGTTCCGCGGGAAACCCGGTGCACTCCTGGTCCATAAAATAGTAACAAACCATGTGGCAAATCATCATATGGGCGTCTTCGATGCGCCCCATATGCGGCTCGGGAACGTGAATGTTAAGCTGCGCCAGAGGGCCGAGCTGGCCGCCATCGCGGCCGCTCAGGGCAATCGTCCGGCAGCCGACGGAATTGGCGTACTCGATCGCGCGGACCACGTTGGCGGAGTTTCCCGAACCGCTCAGAGCCATGACCACGTCCCGGGGCTGGGCGAAGTTCTTTAGCTGTTCGACAAACACAGATTCATAGCTGACGTCGTTGGAATAGGCCGTCAGTGTGGGCGAAGAGTCGGTCAGGGCCAGGATGCGAAATCGTTTTTGTTGCCGATAACTGGCGCCCTTCACGATGTCACAGGCGAAGTGGGAAGCCGTCGCAGCACTTCCGCCATTTCCGCAGATGAAGATATGGCGGTCCTGGTCGCGCGCATCGCGAAGCCACTCAATGGCTTGGGCGACCTTGGCAGAGTCCACTTGCGATAAGGTGCGAAGCAACTGAGAGCGGTAATCTTCGGCGAAATTTGCGAAGGGGTTGCCCTGCGCGAAGCTCATGCAACAAGGTATAACACAGGAAACACTAGTGATCCCGGATGGCGGCTTCAATCCGCTCGCTGGCGCGTCCGTCTCCGTAGGGGTTGTGGATGCGCGACATCCGCTGGTATTCATCCGGGCAATCGAGCAGAGCCGTGGTCTCGCGAACGATGCGGCTGGTGTCGGTTCCCACCAGCTTGACGGTGCCTGCGTCGACAGCTTCGGGACGTTCGGTTTTCTCCCGCAGGACCAGCACCGGTTTTCCCAGCGAAGGTCCTTCCTCCTGAATGCCGCCCGAATCGGTGAGGATTAGGTAGGCTCGGCGCATGAGATCGACGAAGGGGACGTAGTCCAGCGGCTCGGTGAGCGTGATATTCGGATGAGAGCGCAGGTGCTCGTGGACGGCAGTCTGGACATTTGGATTGGGGTGGACGGGATAGACGACATGAACGTCGCTGCGATCCGCGATGGCCGCCAGAGCCCGGCAGATTTGCCGGAATCCCTCGCCGAAACTTTCGCGCCGATGTGCGGTGACCAGGATCAGGCGTTTTCCGGGGCGATCGAAATCAGAACCGGACGCGGTCAGCTCGCCGCGCTCCAGACGGTCGCGAACATGAAGAACGGCATCGATGCCCGTATTTCCCGTCACCCACACGCGTTCCGAAATGCCTTCGCGACGAAGATTGTCGGCGGCTGCCGGCGTGGCAGCGAAGTGCAGGCGGGTCATCTTGGCGGTGAGAACGCGGTTCAACTCCTCGGGGAACGGCTGGCTGAGATCCCCGGTGCGCAACCCCGCTTCTACATGCGCGACCGGAACGCCGCTGTAGAAGGCGGCCAAGGCTCCGCAAAGAGTCGTAGTAGTGTCGCCTTGCACCACTGCCAGATCGGGTTTCGATGCGGCGAAAGGCTGCTCCAGCGCCTGGATGATCCGCGCTGTCGACTGAAATAGCGTTTGGCCCGATGTCATGACGTTCAGATCGTAGTCCGGTGTTATCGCGAAGGCCGTAAGGACCTGGTCGAGCATCCCGCGATGCTGGGCGGTCACGCAGACTTGGGTCGAGTAAAGGTCGGGAAACGATCTGAGCTTCAGGAGCAGCGGGCAAAGCTTAATGGCTTCCGGCCGCGTTCCGAAAATGAAAAGGACGGTCCGTCGCAAAAGATGAGTTCAGTGTACCGCAGAGATGCGATCTTAACGCTCTGATTAGTTGCTTTACAGTCTCTTGGCGAGCAGCCTCTTGAGCCGCGCTTCGGTATCTTCGGCTTGCACCGTCCTACCGTCTGTCAGGGGATGTGACCATGAGTTTGCGCCGGTGGTCGGCTGAAGGAGGCTGCGGATTCGGCCTCCTTCAGATTCGACGGGAGCGATTCTATTTGTTGTCGAGGTGGGCTTGTTGATTCCCCTTGTCGAGCTTGCCGCTGACCGTAAGAACGGTGGCTCCGCCCTGGTCCTTAATGGTGATTGTGGCGACGTCATTCGTGCCGGGTTCACCCGCATCGGTAAAAGTCCAGGTGGCACTCGCGCCGGCAAACCCATTCAGTGTCCCGGTACCCGAACCGACGTACGTGTTGAACGTATCCGTTGGGTGGCCGGCATTAATATTCGGGTCAAGGAAACAAAAAGCGGTAACCAGGTTTTCGAGGTGGAAGTTGTTTCCGCCGTCCCAATTGATCTCAAGACGGTTCGGCAGATCGGCGACATCGCAATGAAGCTCAAAGCCGTGGGTCACGCGGACTCCGCCGGTGGTGAAAACGCTGCCCCCACCTGTCATTCGGCCATCCAGCCTGGGTGCCACGGCGCAATCGACAAACGTTGAGCCCTCGCGGTTGGCTACGGCGGTAGTATCAAAATCGCCGACTACACCTGTCGGACTCACCTTCTTGATGCCTCCATTGAATTCGATCGGAATTAAGGCATAGTTGGCAAGCGTCGAGAACGCTGACGGCGGGTAACTGAGGATCCGATTGTTTCCCAGATCGGCAGTAAAAAAAGCCGCGTTTGAAGTGCCAAAGGCGCACACGTTCGTGGGAACAAAATGCACGCTTTCCGGATCGGTGATGGGAATGGAAGTCGCCGCGTGGCCAGCCGCCGAGCTGATCTTCCAAACGGTATTGAGATCCTCCTGTGTCACCAACAGAGAGCCAGGCGCCACCGTGAAAGCGGCAGGCGCTACGGCAGGGCCTTCGAGCGTTGCGACGGCGAGGGCAGGAGTGGTCGTGAGTGCTGTAACGACTTTCGTACTGCTCACGGTAAATATTTGACCAGTGTCGAACGTGACTATCAGGTTGTTGCCGAACGTACCGACTTTATCGAAGGTGATCCCCGTGTGAATCGCATTATGGGCAGCGCCGCCAGTGATCAGCGACGTGAAGTCCAAAAACGTGCTGTGGCTCGATCCGTCCGCAGAGATCTCATATAGGATCCGTCCCCGGATCGCGAAAATATTATTTGTTGTAAATCCGCCGAGCCCAGGCGATACGGCGAGATACATTTCATCCGTCAAAACCGACCCAGTCTGCGCAGGAATCGTGTGGAAAGGCGTCACGACACCGGCGCTGCTAATTTGGCTGATGACTGCCGAGTTGAAAGAGGTTGCCAGCAGCCGCGTAGTCGTGGCCGCTAGTCCCACCGGTTGCGTGATCGTGGCGAACTGGGTTGCTTGTGCCTGCGCCCGCTGTGTCAGGCCTCCGATGGATATTACGCCCAGCGCGATAGCCAAACTACCGACTAAGGGCGTTTTTGATAGAGTTTTTTGTTGTACTGTCATTTTCTTTACTCCTTAAGGTCCTTCTCCGATGGACTTTAGGCCATTGTACCCCTTGCTATCGAATTTGCAATTTGGTTCTAGTACTAGTACTTTCCCTGGGTGGGGTCGTCTTGGAACGCGTAAAACATTGTATTACCTTGGGTTTTCCAGCAGTGGGCCGGTAACTCGCCAGGGGGCCCGCACGATATAGCCGAAAGATACCATTAAAGGCGATAACCAATTAAGGGGATGATCAGTCCAGACGCTGACTTATAACTTCATGAGCTTGGCCGAGTTTGTCTACACCGTACTTCTGAGGCCCAAAGGCTTGAAAAGCGGGGCCAACTGGCTGATCCGGAGAATGCTGCCGAAGAGGCTTCAGTACCATGGCGTCATTTTGGCCCTGAACCCGCGCGATCCGGTGGTCTCCGGGGCGCTTCTGTTTCGGGTCTATGAGAACGCTGAACTGCGAGTCTATGAGCACCTCCTGGAGCCCGGCATGATAGTCGTGGACGTCGGTGCCAACGTCGGGTTGTATTCGGCGATTGCCGCGCAGCGGGTGGGGGCGTCTGGCCGGGTGATCGCGTTGGAGCCGGATCCGGAAAGTTTTCAGTTCCTGCTGCGAACGATTCAGCACAATGGTTTCCATAATATCGAGCCCCATCAGATGGCCGCGTCTGCTCACGCGGGTACAACTCCGCTGTTTCGGAATCCGGACAATCGTGGCGACAGCCGTTTGTATCGTGATCCCATGCTGAAAGATTCCGTCGACGTCACAACGGTGGCGCTGGACGATCTGCTAGTACAGAAGGGGATCCAGCAGGTAGATTTCATGAAGATCGACGTTCAGGGTGCGGAAGGCTTGGTGCTGGCGGGTGCGCGTGAGACACTGCGACGTTCGACGAGCCTGACGCTAATGATGGAGTTTTGGCCTTACGGGCTAAGTCGGACGGGCCACGATCCTAAGGCCATCCTCAACGAACTTCACGCATACGGATTTGCGCTGTTTGAGACGGCCGAAGATTTGCGCCCGCTACCCGCGTCACGCGATTGGGATGAACTGATCGCCAGAAACTCCGGACGGCGCTACACGAATCTACTGGCACGGAAATCGTTGCAACCACTCCGGGAGGACGTTCTATAATCTTCTCCGCCGACGTTGAATCTGCCAAACGAGCATCGAGCTCATGAAGTAGTTCCAGAGGGAACCGACAGCGACACCTGAGAGCACCGCTACGGCTTGCTTGAATCCGCTCTGGCGCATACTATTCGCCAACTGAAGGTTCGCAAACAAGCCGATGCTGCAGGCGAGGTAAAAAACACCCAACCCTTTCCAAAACCCCCGTCCTCGCAGGCGAAACTTGCGGAAGGTGAACTGATTGTTCATCCAGTAGTTCGCGGTCATCACGGCGACACTGGAGACCGCCAAAGCCGCAGTCAGGCTCAGGTTAAGCGCACGAGACAGGAACTCAAAAAGGGACAGATTCAAAAGTAAACCGACGAAGCCTACTAAGCAAAAGAGCACGAATCGTGGCGGTAAAAAGCTACCCAACATCTTGTCCAAGAGCAGTTCCAAGTACTCCAGGCTCACCAGCAGATCGAGTTTGCTCGATCCATGCCTCCGATTGCGGAACGTATAGCCCACTTCACCGAAGCGGACCGGCCGCTTCGAGGAGGCCAGCAGATCGAGAAGAATCTTGTAACCAGTCCCACTCAGCGAACGAACCACCTCCAACAGGAAGCGGCGCTCAAGAATAAAGAAGCCGCTCATCGGATCACTCACGTGCTCGCTGTATATCGCGCGGCTGAGGAAGCGTCCGGTATCACTGATCGCACGCCGCGACACCGAAAAATTTCCAGTGCTCCCGCCTTCTGCATGGCGGGTACCGATTACGATATCGAGGTGTTCGGCTTTAAGGCGTTCCAGCATCGCTGGCAGGATCCTCTCATCATGCTGGAGATCACAATCCATCACGGCAAGATAGGGCGCATGGGAGGCCATCATGCCTTCGATAGATGCGGAGGACAGTCCATAGCGATTGATACGCTGGATAACCCGAAGCTCGGGGAATCGGGCAGCCAGGCTCCGGGCATGGTCCGCAGTCCCATCCTCCGAATCGTCATCCACCAGAATGACCTCGTACAGGATGCCTTTGACGCCTGCCCGAAGCGCCTCCAGGACCGGCTCAACATTGCCGCGTTCATTGAACGCTGGAAGAATGACACCCAGCTCTGGTGTCATCTCTCGCGGGGTCGCCTGGACGTGGCTGGCCAGGCTCACGGCTTCAGTATATCCATAAATAATCAGTCCGGATCCGTTTCCCGGCCCAAAGGCCCCACTTAAGGGAGGCGAACGCTCGAAAGCGTCAGAGTCCCTATCGTTTCGATTGTATTGATCTGAGCATTCCCCTGCCGTAGATACTTAGGGAGCCATTCCAAAGGTTGTCCTGTAGATAACATGAGGAATTCCCGGTTTGCCGCCAAAAAATCAGAGGCGAGCTCCAGGTGAAAGCCAACGTAGGGTTGCAGGTTCAGAAGTCCGCCATCAAGTGTATCGTTGCCGGATATGCGCTTAGCCGACTGCCGATCCTCCAGATAGAGGAGAGAGGATCGGTACTTGGGGCTGGCGTAATGGAAGGTCTCCAGGTACACGAGGCCGTCCGCAATCACGGCGGACGCACCCGAGTCCATCCTCCGGTATAGAGGTGCCAAGCGCTGGTTCACGGAACGGCGGGGCGTCTCACCGGAGGCGAGCGCCGACAGTCTGTGGACGGCTCTGGGAACTTCGTTGCCGATCAGCGCCAATGTCAGAACCGCCGCCAGACCGTAGGCAGCTTTGCGATTCCAAGCCGGCAACAGCCAGCCGCTGAATACCGCGGCGCCTATGGTGGAGGCGAGGGCGTAGCGGGGTGCGAATATGCCCGTACTCACGATCCCAACCAAACCGGTTACGAAGGGAAGCAACAGTAGGGCGGATGCGAGTAGTAGTTCCGGCTGGGGCCAAGTAAGACGCTCGGGAGTCCGTCGCTGGCGCCAGATCAGGCCGCAAGCTGCCAACATCAAGACAGCCGGCAGGAACATATCGGCCAGCGTGATTTCGCGACCGCTGGGGAGTCGCGCCAAGCCGATAGCGCCGAACTGCGGCAACGAAAAAGTAAAAAGATAACCAGCTGCGATTGACTTCAACGAGGCGCGCGCCCAGAATGCCCCTCCAAATTGGCCGTGGGCCGCTTTGATGAGGGGCAATGCAAGCAGCACCGGAATCAGCGTAAGAGGAAGGGCAAGCAAGAAGCGCCAATCCGGCTTACGAGTCCTGATTCCTGCCGCAACTTCGGTCAAACCGAACATCATCACCCCAAGGGCTCCGTAATAATGCAGCGAACAAGGGATACTCAGGCATAGGATCAAGAAAACCAATGTGGCCCTGCGCGGCTCGCCTCCTCGCCTTCGGTGCTGCCATAAGATAGCGGCCAGCCCGAACGCTCCCAATAGCGCGCCATACGGCCTTGCCTCCGACCCATAGTAGAGAGTTTCAGACGAGACCAAAACTGCGGACGCAACCAGGCAAGACAATGGTCCAAACGCACGCCACACAAAAAACGCGACGCTTCCCAAGAACACAAGGAATCCGACCAGCGAAGGCAGCCGCAAGCTGAGCTCTTCGTTGACCGGCAAGCTGGATAGGGTTGCCGCCAGCACGTAATACGGCGGAGGATTCGCATCCGCCGCGCGCGCCAGAGCGTCCCAGATTCTTGCCGGCGATCCCTGGTGAGCCAGGGCCGCCGTGTAGATCTCGTCGTGCCAAAGAGGACGGAACCGCGCCGAGGCATACGCCGACAAGGCCGCGATCAGGAGGAGAGCACAAGCCCACAATCCCAGGACGACCCGAGGGCGCTTCCGCGCCGCATGGTCATACATCGCGCAGCCGTTCCATCACACTTGAAATTAAGGTTTGAAAGCGCTCGAGCCCAAGATTCTCTTCCGCAAAGCGGCGCGAGCGATCCGACATAGACCGGAGTTCCGCCGGATCTGCAAGCAGACGCTGGATGCGCGCGGCCCACAATTCCTCTGAAGCCCCCCGGGGCATGATAAATCCGGTTTCACCGTCGCGGATCAGATCGCGAACCCCATCGACATCGCCGGCAAGACACGGTAATCCGGCTGATGATGCCTCGGCCAGCACTTGGGGCGCGAAGTCCTGTAGCGTCGGGAAAATGAAGATGTGACTAGTCCGATAGGTCTCAAGCAGTTCCTCGCGAGTCGCGCCGCGAAGCAACTCGACGCCGGCGGGCAGTTGCCGTCCAACCAGAGAGAAATCGTTAGATGCGATGGTCAAGGTGCAGGTGCCAGTGAGATGTTCCGAATACAGCCGCAGCAGAAACTCGCCGCCCTTTCTGGCAAAATCATTCCCGACAAAAAGCAGCCGCCATGGAGGAGCGAAGTTTTTCTGCCCCGGCGTCCACGCATGGACGTCTTGTGGGACAAGCGTGACGAAACAGCGCTTCCGCTCGACCCCATAATCGTGCTCGAGAGAGGCCGCGCAGTCCGAGCTCTTGGGGAGAAAGAATTGAAAGTCCCGGACAGCTGCGCGAAATGCTCGATCATGAACCTGATGCGAGAGCCAGCGTTTCCACCCACCCAAGCCCCTGCGGCGAAGATGTAGATCCATGGTTGCTGGCACAGAATCCATCATTACGGCAGCAGGCAAATGCTGCGCGAGATCCCGAAAAGCGATCGCGTACTCCCACCCATGCACGATCAAAATGTCGAACGGCTGTTGAATAACCGACTGAGCTTTCTTGCGCGCCATGTATTGTGACTGCCAGGGATTCGTCACGCGTGCCCACCTGGGAGCGGGATACTTTAGGTAATCTTCGACAGTCAACAGCACGTAAGTCGGCTCCAGGTCGGGCAGTTGATCTAAGGCGCCGATCAATCTTTGCGACATATCGCCGTTCCCGAGCAGGCCGGTTAATATGCAGAGTACCCTTGTTTTCTCGGCCATCGATTCCTAACTCGACAGATAGATCCTCATTTTATCAGTGAAATGCTGCATGTCTTCGTCATCGCCCGCCGGCCACAGGTTTTGCACTAAGGCATGAGGTAACTTGTGATCTTTGCTGGCCTAGCGCAGCCAGTGACCGCTGGATCATTCACCTTACCAGTCATGCTCAGCCTCTACAGAGCTTTGATACGTGGCACTGGCCTGCCGGCATGAGGACGGATGTGGCCTTCGCCGTCGAGCAGTTTCCGATGACTGAGTGCCGCGCCCGTAAGCTCGTCGGATTGGACCGCAGCAGTTACCGCTATGAGCCAAGATCGGATCACAACACGGATCTTCGGCAGGAGCTCGTGACTTTGGCGCGTCAAAAACCGCGGTACGGATACCGACGATTATATGCGCTGGTGACCAAGCGTGGTTTTACGGCGAGCGCCCAACGCGTGTACCGGCTGTACAGAGCAGAAGGACTGATGGTTCGACGGCTAAAGCGCAAGCGGGTGGCCCGAGTCGCTGTCGCCTCGCACCTGGTTCGATCCAATCAGGCGTGGGCGCTGGATTTTGTTTCCGATTCCCTGGCGACAGGTCGAGGCGATCCACATCCAGCCAGGTCGACCCATGCAGAACGGGCACGTGGAGAGCTTCAACGGTCGGCTGCGGGATGAATGTCTGAATGCGAACTGGTTTCGCAACTTGATCGATGCCAAGCAGAAGATCTCAGCCTGGCGAGATGAGTACAATAGCGAACGGCCCACAGTAGTCTGGGCTACCGAACGCCCAACGAGTTTGCCGAAATCTTGAAATCTCAGCTATGACTGGCTGAAATAATCGAGGCATATATGGACCCGGCCCGTTTTGCAAGACTCATGCTGACGACGTTCTGAGAAAGACTGCAAGCATATATCCGGCCTCGAAGTTGAGGCCGTGGCCCTCGGGCCCTGATGGAATCTGCGCTTCTCTTCCTCAACAGGTCATCGGCCTCGAAGGCCCAGCCTCGATAAGGTTTGGAAGAAGCCGGTCTTACCAGTCACGCCATCAATGCATTCATCCTGCAATCTGTTGGAAGATCAAGCCGCCGCGCGGTATTGCTCATCTTTAGCCAGCAGCGCCCAGATGATCCGCGCGTTTTTATTCGCTACGGCGACACAAGCTTTGGTTGTTCCGAGCTTTCGCTGTTTGTCGGCGATCCATACGTTCCTGCGGTCTGTCTTTCCGGCACTGCGGTAAACCACTGAGCGCGCTCCGTGGACTAGCAGCATTCTGAGATAGGGATCGCCGCGCTTGGTGATACCCAGCAAGCGTTGCTTGTCTCCGCTGGAATGCTGCCGGGGGACCAGGCCGAGCCACGCTGCAAACTGCCGGCCGTTGCGAAACACTTTGCCATCTGAGACGGCCGCCACCATCGCCGTCGCAGTCAGAGGCCCGACGCCTTCCACAGCTGCAATCTTCTGGCACTGCTCGTTATTCGCGAACACCCGTTGGATCCGCTGTTCCATGGCTTGGATGCGCTCATCTAAAGCGCTCAGCTCCTCATATAAGGAAGCGAAAAGCTCACGGCTGAAGCTGGTTAGTAGCGGATGGTCTTCCGAGAACAGATCGGGCAGTGCTTTCGCACCTCACTCAGGTGGAGCGGCAGAATAATGCCATACTCGGCGAGCAACCCCCGGATCTGATTACCGAGCTGCGTACGGCTGCCGATCAGGCGGCTGCGGATGCGATGCAGAGCTTGCAGGTCCTGCTGGGCGATAGACTTCTGGGGAACGAACCTCATCTCGGGCCGGCTGATAGCCTCACAAATCGCTGCGGCATCCCGCATCGTTCTTCTGACCTTTCAAATACGGCTTCACGAACTGCGGCGCAACTAGCCGAACCTCGTGGCCGAATGATCCGATCACGCGCGACCAGTAATGTGCTCCTTGTGTAGCTTCGATTCCAACCAGACACTTCGGCAGGTTCGAAAAGAACTCCGGAATCTGAGAGCGCCTGAGTCTCTTGTGGAGAATCGCCCGTCCGCTTGAATCCGCACCGTGTACCTGAAAAACGTGCTTGGCCGTATCCAGCCCGATCACCTTCACCGCCATCGGTATTACCTCCTTAGCCCCAGTGAACCACTACCTCTCACCGGGCCGGGTCCATACCACCAGGTCAGACTGCACCACTAAAAGGCACGACTGCCCGCAAAACTTGGGATACTTCCTGACGATACAGTACTCGCCGTCGATGGTACACAGCGGATCGTGCCGCGCGTTGACGAGAAGAATTCGGGTAACGCTGCTCAAGTAGCTTGCTTTACCGGCAAACGAAGAAGCAGTTCGGTTCGCACGATCGCCGATTCGGACAAGTGCCCCCTGAGTCGAAGTTGGATGCCCGCTAAGACGAACAACGCTATATGTTTTTGCGCCGACGTTCGCCCAAAAGAGCCGTGAGCGAATCACTATCGATTCCGGAGACCTTGCGAGGGGCTTTCTGCAAGGGCGCCCTTGCAACACTCAACCAAGATTCCTAAAGAATCTGCGCTGACAGCTCCGGCACCTGAAGGGTGCTCGACCAATTACCTGGAACAACGACGCTATCAGCCCAGTTCGTTGAGTCCGGCGTACGTCTCGTGAGCCACACTTCGGACAGCGCGGAGCCCCGATCCCAGAAAGCGCCTGAGGTGGCAGCCAGCCTGGCCCTTGCCCCTTGGAAGTTCTCATCAACTCTAGCGACAGCATATGGCCCCAAGGAAATGGGGACAACAGTACTTCAGTTCTGACGGTACCGGCCAGACGTTAAGATCGTTTTCACACGCCTGCTGTCGTGTTTCCTGCAAAACAGTCCTCGGCTGGACAGCACTAGAGATGGTTGGAATAATTACCACTGCCAGAAGGGTAAAAACCGGGAGCACGTAACGGCCTATCGCCCGAACGAACGCGTTCCCGGATCGGCAACTTTCAGACAAAGTATCTACGACTAGGAAGAAGCCGGTGTGATCCTGAGCATGCACTACGCCCGCCTGCCCGATAATTGGCATTTTCGGTAGTTCGCAACGCATTACTCGCGGCCTTGGTAAACGATGCACACTTCGGGCGTAAGTCCCCACAGTATATTCAAGGGTTGATCCACACCCCATAATCGCTAATTCTGACTCCTGCGGATTTCAGCGCCTCTTCCACCTTGCGTCGCGTCGTGGCACGGGTGCCTATGGTACCGCCGAAACCTTCCATTCGGCTTAGAGTGAAAATTGATACCTTCGCTCGCCTCGCCAGTTCCTCTCGGCTGAGGCCAGCCAAGACACGCGCTGCTCGTAGAAGTCTCCCACTGGCCATCATACGTTCCAGCCTGCCTCGTCGCGTTGAATTATGGTACAACACGCCAACCGCGGCATAGGAGGAACAACACCAAGGCTGCGTCCATGTAGCCAATTACGAACAGGATCGGTCGAGCGAATCCCATTCTCCGAGCCCAAGGAGGGTCCGGTACCCGAAAATACGCTCTGAGGACCTTCAACCGCAGTTCGCGTAAAGACATCAGGGCGATCCACGAAACCGTTTCTAAAATCCCTCTTAGAATCCACTTGGCTTTATTTGTCGGCAACTCCTACAACAGGAACTAGTCAGCTGTGAAAAACATCGGATCCATTTCAGGGGTGGACCTTCCAGCGTCAACGGTAGTTTCCGCACAATTGGTTCCATCGCACGACGAGTAGGTCCCAGAAAGCGCGCGCTCCAGTCAGCGTGCTGACCTTAGTCCCTTTCACGTCATCCCATCGCACCGGGACCTCGACCACCTTGAATCCGTGGATGCGGGCGATCAACAGATCTTCGACGTCGAAGCCGAAACCTTCCAGCCGCTGGCGGGGAAAGATGATGCGGGCCGCATCCTTGCGGAACAATTTGAAACCGCACTGGGTGTCACGAAACGGCAGTCCCGTCGCTGCGCGCATGACCAAGTTGAACACGCGTCCGCTCCACTCCCGCAGCGCTGCCTGATGAATGCCGACCAGCGAGCGATCAAGCGCGCGTGATCCGATGGCGGCGACGGCTTGTTCCCGTTCCACCGCAGCCAGCAGCTTGTGGACTTCATCGAGAGGACTGGAGAGATCCGCGTCAGTGGACAGGATCCAATCGCCCTTGGCCTTCTGCATTCCGTGTCGTACCGAATATCCTTTTCCCCGGTTCCCGGGATTCTGGAGCAATCGCGCAAACGGATGGCGAGCGGCGAACTCCTGGATCAAGGCGGCGGTCGAGTCCTTGGAGCCGTCATCCACGATCAGAACCTCGACGGATCCATGGCGCTCGCAGAATTGCGCCAGCTTGGGCAGGGTCAGGGGAAGACGGGCAGCCTCGTTATAGGCCGGCACCACGATCGAAAGCCGGGGCAAAGCTTATTGTATGCCAGTCGAATTGCAACCTGCCATACGCGAGTGCATTCCGGATTGTATCGGAGGCACCGGAGGTCCACACACTCTACACTGAAAGCCGGGAAACCTTGTGAAGATCCTGGTCCTAAACCCCGGCAGTGAGTCTCTCCGATTCGCGCTGATCTCCGCCGACCCGCCCACCGGGGACCAGGTTCGAGGACAAAAGATTCTGTCCGGCGTCATTGAACCGATCGGCGATCAGGCAAGTTTCAGAGTTTACGACGGCAACGGAACCGTGCTTCGCGACGAGAACGTTCCGGCCAAGGATCACGACGAGGCGTCCAAACAGATCTTCGCCCGCATGCACTGGACGGCGGGCGATTTCGATCTGATGGCTCTGCGCGTCGTGCAAGGCGGGGACCGGTACCGTGAGCCGGTCAGGATCGACGATCAGGTCGTCTTGGGCCTGGAAGCGCTGGATGATCTAGCGCCGCTGCACAACGCCAGCTCGGTGGCCGTCTTTCGCGCATTTAACGCGGCACTGTGCGGCCGCGTGCCGGCCGTCGCGATATTCGACTCCAGCTTTCACCGGACGATTCCGCCGGTAGCGTACACGTACGCTATTCCCCACGAGCTGGCCGCGAAGCACAAGATCCGCCGCTACGGATTCCACGGAATCTCGCACAATTACCTGATGCTGCGGTATGCCGAAATGACCGGAACGCCCATCGCGCGGACCAACATTATTACGCTGCACCTGGGAGGCGGATGCTCCGCCACGGCCATCAAGGATGGAGAATCGGTCGACACTTCGATGGGCTTCACGCCGCTGGAAGGCCTGGTGATGGGGACACGCTCGGGCGACATCGATCCTGCGCTGGTCGGATTTCTGGCGCGCAAAGAAAACGGGTCCGTCGAAGTGGTCGAACGATGGTTGAACACGCAGTCCGGGCTGTTGGGGATCTCCGGAATATCGCAAGACATGCGTATCCTGACGCAACGCGCGAACACCGACGAACGCGCCCGACTGGCCCTGGACGTCTTCTGCTACCGAGCCAAGAAATACGTCGGAGCATACCTGGCGGCGATGGGTGGCGCCTCGGCGTTGGTCTTCAGCGGCGGAATCGGAGAAGGCGCGCCGTCGATCCGTCAGAGTATTTGCGAAGGGTTGGAGGGGCTCGGTCTCGAGCTGGACATCACGCGGAATTCGGACATCCGGGGGCGGGAAGGACGCATCACCCGCGAGGGATCGCGGCTGCAGGCCTATGTCATCCCAACGGACGAGGGTTTGATGATGGCGCACCTGGCATTGCGCTGGCATGCTGGCGCGAGCAGCGACCGTTGAGATTTCCGCACGGTGAGGTATTTCTTACTTCACGATTTCTGACTTCACAATTGTTGCCAGGCTGAGTACGCGCGAGCTAATTCGCAGCTTGGCCTTCTCCGCCGCGAGCAGATTCACTAACATTCGTATCCGCTCGCCGTCGCGACGGAGACCGATGACGCCGCCCTGAGCGGCAAACTCGGCTGTATCTCCCACCGTAAGGAGACCGGGCGTGGATGCCGAGGCCAGCAGGGCTGCCATTCGTCTGCGTTCCGAGGTCGCGATGAAGAGTATCTTGCAATCGCGTCCAGCCGGGAGTTCTGCGAGCCGGTACAGGGCCAATGGCCGGTCGCCGACGGTTTTCCCTCTGATGGCATCGTCCAGGAAGGCACCGAACGGATCATCGCCCAGGACGCAGATCGATATCGGAGCCGACGCGCTGGAAAAGGCTTGTGGGGGCCACTCCACGTATTTCGCGAACGCATAAAGGAAGGCTGCTTTCACCTGGTACTCATTGAAGACCTGGGCCCTGCATAATCCATAGGCCAGAATTCCAAGCAGCAAGGCCCGGCGCGCCCGGCGAGGGGTCAGAAACGCCATGCCAGCTTCGCGAATGCGTTTCGACGCACTTGGCTCGGGATCAAAATCATCGTCAGGTCTGAGAATTCCAGCCGCCCGGGCGTCAGCAGGTTCTGGCCCGTGATGCTGAATTCGAGGTCGTCGCGCGGCCGCCACCGCAGCGTCGTATCCGCGGTCACGTAGGAGGCTATCTTGGGAGTCGCCAGACGGGAAACATATCTGACCGTGGCGCTCCATTCGACGTTCGGGCGCAGGTTCAGAACGGACCTTACCTGGAGACGATGCTTGGCGGAGTAGCCGGATATCGAGCTCCTGGCGGCATCGCGGCTGCCTGGGTCCTGCTGGACGGACATCTGCAGGAACGAGTACCCCGGGCTGAGAGTCCATCGCCGGGCCGCGGTCCAGTGGAAGTACAACTCAGCTCCGTAATTGCGCGCGCGGGCCAGATTAGCGAACGCTACCGGAATAACGAAATACGGCGCTATACCGGGATTCACCACGAGCAAGGGCTGCCCTGCCTCAGTAGTTTCCAGATTCCGGTAGTAGCTGAGAAACGTCGCGAGACCGAAACCCAGCCGGGGATGGATCTGGCCGCGATACCCAGCCTCATAGTCGAAGAGCTGCTCGGCCTTGATGGCGCTGTTTCCCGATAACGTCAGCACGGCCGGGATGTCATTAATCGCCGCAACGCCGACGTTAAAGCGACCGCCAAAATCCACCCGGTTGGGTTGGCGGATCGCCCGCGACGCCGAAGTCCACAGCGTGTGGCGCTCCGAAAGGGTCCACACGAGCTGGGCTCCGGGTTCGTATTCCAATCCCGTGTAGTCGTTATGTTCGAGCTTTGAGCCGAGCGTCAGGAATAGAGAATTCGCCAGACGAATTTCGTCCTGGAAAAATCCGCTGACAAACGGGACCGTACTGCGGGCAGGGGTCACTTCGAGAGAATGGCTGCCGTAGGCGCGGATATGGTCGATGTTCACCCGCGCATTCAAGCCCCATACCACGTCGTTACGCGCACCGATGGCGAGATGGTGCTCGAAATCGACGTCAATCGTATCGTTAGTTACGTCCGTTGCGGCCTCGCCGTTTCGTTCTATGTGGTCGTAGAAAACACGAAGGGTGGTCTCCGATCCACCCGCCAGACTGTGGCGCCACGTTCCCATCACGTCGCCCAGCGTATTGCGGACGGGGCTATTAATCACGGCTTGAACCGGTCGAGGCTCCGAGAACGTCGCCAGGCTCGTCCCTCCCGCAACGGTCGTTCGCACGTCTCCCTGCACGGTCAAGGTATCTCGCGGCGTCAGATCCCAATCGGAGCGGAAGCCTCCCGCCCAGGAATGCCAGCCATCGTTAGCGGCCTGCTGGTCGGGGAAGAGCGAACTTCTCACATCGAAATACTTGCCGAAGGTCCGATATGTTCCTACGGAGCCGACGTCGCCGCCATACTGAACCAGTGCCTCGCCGGCCCTCCATGAGCCCGCGCCGGTGGTGACCAGGCCGCCCTTGGTGTCACGGGTGTGCCGCGTGATGATATTAATCACGCCGTTCATTGCATTGGCGCCCCATACGGTTGCGCCCGGCCCCCGGATCACTTCTATGCGCTCGATGTCTTCCAGGGGCAGATCCTGCTGGTCCCACAGCACGCCCGAAAATAGCGGTTGGTACAGTGCGCGTCCGTCGATCAAGGCCAGGACCTTGTTCGACGAGAACGAATTGAAGCCGCGGATGCTGATAGCCCACTGGTTGGAATCGATCTGTGCCACCTCCACTCCCGGCACCAGACGCAAGAGGTCGGGAATGTTGTTAGCTCCTGAGGACGCGATGTCCTCGCGCGTTATCACGAAAAGGGCCGCTCCCACCTTAGAGAGCGCCTGTTCCTTATTCGCCGCCGATGTCACCCGGAGTTTCATCAGGTCTTCTGGAGCAAGTTCGCTGATATCCCTGGGTGTAGGGCCCTGCTGAGATTTCTGACCGCTGGCGGTGCCCATAACGGAGAATCCTGCTGCAATCACAAGCCACAGTCGGATGAGTATCCCGCCACGGATCGCGCGAACGGTCTCAGTCGCTCCCGAAGGTCTGATCGCCAGTCGCATTTGGGCAGAGCAGATTGCTGCACGTGGCACTCCAGTGGCGCAGATGGAGCTTGATTTGCGGTGAATCCCAGGACATGACCTCGCGTCTGGGCAAGGCAATCAAGAACTCGTCCATCCGGACCAAGCTGGCGCTCCTGATCGTCGGGACCACCAGTGTGGCGCTTGTTCTGGCCGGGGTCGGCCTTCTGAGTTATGAGAGCTACCAGTACCGCGGACTCGAAATGCGCGAGATGTCAGGGCTGGCCGAGATCGTTGCGGCCGGCAGTACCGCGGCCCTGAGTTTCGGGGATAAGCAGGCCGCGCGCGAAACGTTGACTGCGTTGCATGGCGACCGGCGGCTCCTTCGGGCGGTGGTGTACGACAAAGCCGGCGATCCCTTTGCCGCCTACGACCAGCCCGGCACCAGCGCCGCCGCTGCTCCCGCCCATCCCCGCCCGGACAGCGCCTATTTTGAGCAAGGCATGCTGCTTCTGTATCAACCCATCACATTTAGCGGCGAGCGAATCGGCACGATCCTACTGGGATCCAGCTTGAGCGAGCTGCCGACGCGGCTGACGCACTATGCCGGTATCGTGGCCGGTGTTCTGGCTGCTTCGCTGCTGCTTTCGCTGCTGGCGATGGCCCGTTTACAACGCGTGATCACCGGGCCGATCGCGTATCTCTCCGGCGTGGCCCAGCAGGTTTCGAGTGAACGGAACTACGCGCTTCGCGCGGAAAAGACCGCCGACGACGAGATCGGGCTGTTGATCGATTCCTTCAACGATATGCTGTCGCAGATTCAGCTTCGCGAAGAATCGCTGCGCTACAGCGAAGAACGCTATGCCTTAGCAGCCCAGGGCGCCAACGACGGCCTATGGGACTGGAACCTGGTGACGAACGAGATCTATCTCTCCTCCCGCTGGAAACAAATGCTGGGCTATACCGATCGGGAAATCCAGCCCGACCTGGAAGAATGGTTCGGCCGGATCCATCCCACCGACCGCGAGCGCGTAAAGTCGCAGATTATCGCCCGCACGAGAGGTACGGAACCGATCTTCGCCAGTGAATACCGCATCCGCCAGAAAAAAGGCGGTTACATCTGGGTTTTGTGTCGCGGGATCGTAGTTCGCGACCCTGCCGGAAAAATTATCCGAATGGCGGGCTCGCAGAGCGATATCACCCAGGGAAAGGTAGTCGATCCGTTGACCGGGCTTCGCAACCGCTTGTATTTCATCGACCGCCTGGAAGCGTTGATTGAAGAATGCGCGGGAAGGGCTGATTCGTTCGCAATCCTGTTCCTGGATGTCGACCGGTTCAAAATTGTGAACGACAGTTTGGGACACGAGACGGGCGACATGCTGCTGGTGGAGATCGCCGGAAGGCTCCGCTCGAGCGTGCGGTCAACGGATGTCAGCGCACGGATTTCGATGCCCTCCGTAGTCGCGCGGTTCGGTGGCGATGAATTCGCGGTGCTGCTCGAAAACCTGCACTCTCCTTCCGACGCCACCACCGTGGCCGAGCGTATCCTTACCCAGTTCGCGTCCCATTTCGACATCAACGGCCGGATTATATTCGGCACCGTCAGCATCGGTGTAGCGGCGGGGAGCTCGGCCAACAATTCCAAGGACCTGCTGCGCAACGCCGACACCGCGATGTATTACGCGAAGACTCGAGGGAAGGCTCGTTTTGAAGTCTTCGACGAAGGGATGCGCGGACGAGCAGTGGCGCGGATGGAGCTGGAATCGGACCTCCGCCGGGCGATCGAGGAGGGGCACTTCGTGGTTCATTACCAGCCGGAGGTGTCTTTGAGGACGGGCAAGGTAGTGGGGTATGAGGCGCTGGTCCGCTGGGACCATCCCAAACGCGGCATCGTGATGCCGGGAGAATTTCTGCCTCTCGCCGAGGAAACCGGGTTGATCGTTCCTGTAGGCCGATGGGTCCTGACAGAGGCGTGCCGGCAGATGGCGGAATGGCATCGAAATTTTCCGCAGGAGCCGCCGTTGACCGTCAGCGTCAATGCCTCTTCAAGGGAACTGGCGGATCCCGACCTGGTCGCCAATGTCGCGCGCATCCTGCAGGAAACCGGTCTGAATCCGGGTAGCCTGAGAATCGAAGTGACGGAAAGCTCGATTATGGAAGATCACGACCTGACCGCCATAACGTTGCGCCGGTTGCGGGAACTCGATGTCAGTCTGGAGATTGACGATTTCGGAACCGGCTATTCCTCGCTGAGCCGTCTACACGAGTATCCTTTCTCCACCGTGAAGATCGACCGCTCTTTCGTGAAGGACCTCGAGACCGACGCGGAAAGTCTGCACCTGGTCGAAACGATTCTGCGTTTAGCGGAGGGCCTGGGTTTGGGTGTGGTCGCTGAGGGGATCGAGACGCGGGAACAGCTCAGCAAACTGACCGCGCTCGGTTGCGGATACGGCCAGGGATATTACTTCTCACGGCCGGCCGATAGCCGTACTACCCAGAAAGCCATTCAGGAGACCATGCGGGAACACTTGAGCGTCGGACCGTGAGGCCGCCCTCGCCTCTACTTCTTGGGAGCTGCGGGAGGTGTGACCATCGGCGCACCTAACGGTTGAACCGGAGGTCCAACCTCGGCCTGCATAGTCCTGAGCAGTGTCTCGATCGGAACCGCACCGGGCGACGCGGAACTTAAGTTTTCCTTAGCAGTTGTTCTGAGGTCCCCGGGCGTATTCGGCTCCAGAAACGGCAGCGGGTAGTTCAATTGCGGCGGCGGGATTCCCTGCGGAATGGGCCTGACGAGTTCCGGGGTGACGATCACCAGCAGTTCGGTATTTTCCTTGTTGCGGGATCGGGATTGGAAAAACTTGCCTATCACCGGAAGATCCCCGATGAACGGAACCTTTTCGAAAGAGTCCGTGACGCGATTGTCCAGCAGTCCGCCAATTGCGAAACTTTGTCCCTCACTCAGCTCGACGGAGGTATTCAACCTGCGGACGGTCACGGCGGGAACGGCGAATCCGCTGACGGTTAAACCGTGGCTGAAATCGAGCGCGCTCACTTCCGGCTGCACCCGCAGCGAAATGCTTCCGCGAGGCGTGATGGTCGGAACAAAGTTCAGCCGAACGCCGAACTCGCGGAACTGGATGGTGACGGCAGTCGCGCCTCCTCCGGATCCCTGCACCACGGGGAACGGGAATTCGCCGCCCGCCAGGAAACTGGCTTCCTTTCCATTTTGCGCCAGGACATTGGGTTCAGCCAGGACCTCGAGCAGGCCCCGGCTCTCCAGCAGCTTGATCGTCGCCCCGAGATTCAGGTCCGGGCGGAACAGGAAAAGGTTGAGCGCGTCGGAAAGCGTCGCCGTAGCGGAGTTCGTGCCGGTCGCGACGTGTGGAATCGATGGCGGGTTGAACTGTCCCGTCGAGGCCGAGCCGATGCTGTTGGCGGCTCCGGTACTGAACAGGTTTACTCCCAGTTGGGTACTGAAGTTTCGGTCCACGCTTGCGAATTTAACTTTAAGGAGGATCTGTGCCTCGGGCGGGGGAACATCCACGTATAAGAGGTTGACGGTTTTGCCCAGGGTCGACGCGATGGAGAACGCCCGCTCCGCGCTGGTCACGTCTTTCACTCTTCCCCGCAGGAAAAGGGTGTCATCTTCCAGGCTCAGACTGACATTTTGGCCGGGCAGCTCCTCTTTGATCTGACGATCGGCTACCTCGATGCGATTGTTCGCCAGGAACCGGCTCGGCCGGACAGCAAGGTCGTAGTACAGCTTGGTTCCATCCTCCTGCCAGATGATCAGCGTGGTCTCTCCCGGCGTTTTACCGCTCACCAGGACTTGGCTGGGGCCGACGGCCGTTACTTCGGCGAAACCTCCCAAGCCGACGGCAACGCGCTCCATCGGTAGGAAACTGTCGAGTACGATCGACTTGCCCACCGTCAGGTCCAGCGACTGCGGCGTCTGCTGGACGGTTCGAGTTGCGGGTACCACCAGTTCCGTTTCCTGTCCGCGGTGCTCTTGCGCGCCCGCTGTTACGAACAACAGAGCCAATAGAAATGCCACGGGAAGCGCAAAGGGCGCAGCGCGCGAGATCAAAGGGGGGCCGGGGACTTATCGGGCGCGTGTTCCTGAAGAGTTTCGAGCTCCAGACCAGTTTCGCTCTCATCGTGGATCCTCCCTAGGCGTGAATTTGACTTCGGTCCTGGTCGCGCCGTTGATCACCTCGACCACCCGGTTTTTGGGCGCTGGTATTTCCGTGGGCCGCGCGGGCGCGACGCGCCGTTCCACCAGCTCCGGGATCCCGGGGCGCGGCTTCCCTCCTAGCGTGGGTCCCGGCGCTCGCGGCGGCCGAGGCCCCGACGTTCCGAACAGCTCCGACATCAGGGCGCCCGGAGGGCTGGCCGTTTCTGTGTCCAGCGGGTTGCGCAGGACGAGTTGTATATGGGTCTGGTTGCTGGCGAGCGTGAGCTTCTCGGCCTGTTCCGGCGTCACCAGGAGGTTGACCACCTGCACCGGGTGCGCCTTGCCTTCGCTGTCTTTTTGAAGATTCTCGCCGGCCGACAGGACCTGAATGTTTTGGAGCAGCGTATTCACGCGGGAACCCTCATTCGGGTTGCCCCCTGGCGGAATCCCGCTCATCAGAACGTCCACGCGCATCCCTGGTGTAACGAAACCGGCCAGGCCCACTACTTCGTCCACGCGGACCGCGGACGCTCGCAGGCCTGGCGGAATAATCGCCGCGAGCCCGCCTCCGGAGCCGGTCGCCGCCAAGCGGTCCGCGATGACTGGTTCGCCTTGATACATGTTGGCGATCGCTCCACGATTCAGCGCAGCGTCAAGCTTGTCTAGCGCGCCCTTCGGGAGCGTTCCGACCCATGGCCCCATTCGCACGTCGGCGGCCCCAATCAAAGTCCCGATCTGCAAGTCGCGCGTGGCGACTACCACCTGGGCCGTCGGCGGCGGCGCGGGACCCGATCGGCCTCCTATCATTCGATAGACCAGGTAACTGGCGCTGGCCCCGCCGATCAGGGCGCAAATCATAATGAGCAGGAGCCGTCTATTCATACGACCCGGCAGGACTATTCACCGGACTCTTCACATTGACCTCGGTGTTTCTTTTTGACCTGTTTGCTTAGTGAACGCAATTCATCGCCCATTGGACCGATAGTCCCGCTGCTGTGGTATCAGCGACTTCTGTGCTCGCCGCGCTCGCGATGTAAACTGACGGGAACAAGCGTGGTTGCAGATGCCGCTGAGCAACGACAGTGCGCGTCGGGCTTATCTCACCAAACTGGCCCTTCGGGTATTCAGACTGGGCCCTGCTGCCAGGTTGAAGGTGACGAAGGAGGTCCCCGCCATGGACAGAGCGCCCACGATAATCGATCCGTTGATCAAAATGCCCGCGTTCCCACCCAGATTCAGCGTCTGGTACTGGCTGGGCTGATTCTGCATGACCGTCAGCCAGTTGGTGATGTACAGGGTTCCGGTCAGGATGATGCTGCCGCCGCCACCCAGATTGTGCGTGAGTGCCAATGCGTTGCGGTCCTCGAAAAACAGAATTCCCGCATAGAAGGATGTGTTATCGGCGCCGACCAGATGGGCATTCGAATTGGAGCCGATATTGAAAATCCCGGCGCCGGTGTTGTAGACCACCATGCCTGCCCCGGTGCTGGGATTTGGCGGATAACCGGCGGCCATCAGCATGTTGCCGTTGGCATCGTTGATGAAGCCGCCGCCGTTGATATAGTACAGCCCGGGCTGGAATAGCGCGGTATCGTTCTTGACGTGAATGCTGTTGTACAGACCAGGAGAATAGAGTGTGCACTGCGCCGCCGGGCATCCCGGCCCCATTACAATCGACTGGTTACCCGCGGGAGGAATGGCCGGTGCGGGAATATTCTCGTAAGGATCCCGCTGCGGCGTGGCCGGCTGATCATAGCGGCCGACGGTCCCCAGATTCAGGCCGGCTGGAGGGCTGGCGGAGCCGCCGAAAACCGCGAAATCGCCGCCGCTACCAGTGGTGCAATCGCCTGGATCATTGGGCCCCGCATGCGAGAGATCGACGACGTTACTGATTGCCAACGCCAGGGCGTTGTCCGAGTTCACCTGTATGCTCCGCCTGGGACCTCCGCACACGGCGAGGTGCGCGGATCCGTTCGACAGCGTGCTGGGGAAAGTGGGATGCGTGATCAGCAGGGGTACTCTGTTCGCCTGGTTCACGATGGCCGCCACGGCGATGCCGGCGATGGAACTGGTCGAAGGTCCCAGGAATCGGATCAGGCCGGTATTCAAGGTTCTCCTGACAGTGACGCGAATCGCGGGTGCCGGGTCACTCGACAGCGGTACGCCGGCGACTGTCGCCGGGTAGTCGATGGTCACCGTATCCGCGGCCGCTGCGCCGAATCCATTCCTGCGAGCGTACACGCAGGGTGTGCGGCCGTCGGTAGTCGAACAGGTGAACGCGGTGGGAGGACTTCCGGTTCCGAACGGAAACGGAGAGGTCGCATTAGTTCCGGCGAGGATACTCATGATGCCGGCCTGGGCTGCGGAGTCGGCCGCGGTCTGCGCCATCTGCCGGTGCGCGTACATCTGGCTGCCGTCGATGGCCAGTCCCAGAGCGCCGATCAGAAACAAGCTGAGTCCCAGGATGACCAGCAATACCGCCTGGCCTTTTTCGCGGCCCGAACCAGAGAGGGAATGATTCAAAACGCTATCACCCCCTCCGACATGCTTCCCAGGCGCACCTGGAGCGGAAAGTAGGTGGTCAAGGGATCGTAAGGATAGATCACCGTGACGGACACCAGCTGCCCTGGTGCGTTGCTGGCGCCCGGATAGTTGACCGTGATGATCAGGTTGCTGGTGCTGAGCAGTCCCGCGCTCGCGAAATTCCGGATCACCGTTAGCACCTGGTCGGGGTTTTGCGCCGGACCGCTTGGCCCGTCGACGCCGCTTCCGGTGCGCGTCCCGCCGTGCACGATAGAGTAGCGGGCGCCGGCGCGCGCTGCGTTCGCAACAGTGGTGTAGACCAAAGCCATGCGGCTGATCTCCACGATGGATAGAAGCAGAATCACCGACAGAAACGCGACCAGGCTGAACTCCACCAGAGTCTGGCCGCGGACGCCGGGGCGCCTGTTCGCGGTTCTACGCAAAGTCATTGCAGCATTCTCATGCTCGCCTGGCGATGGATGGTTGAGGGCGGAAGCGTGGCGTGAATCCCCAGCGCCCCGAAATCCCACAGCGGCAGCAAGGGAACGTAAGAGTAACTCACGTCTACCGACGCCAGGACATATTTTGTGGGCTCCGGATCGGCCGGCGGAACGTAAGCCCCGGGGCCGGAACAGGTCTGGACGCCGTTATTGTTCTTGCACACCCGCACCGACAGACTCGCCCGGTTCAGCGGCGACGAAATATCGGCCGTAATCAGAGTCGTGATCTGCGCGGCGGTGGCCGGCGTGGGCGTCCCCACGGTTGCTCTTCCCTGCGCCATATACTGCGCGCCGGTCCGGGCGCCATTCGCTACCGTGATCCAGGCGAATAGAAACGAGCCGAAGTTCACGGCGTTGACAATCAGCAGGAATAGAAGGGGGAGAATCAAGGCGAACTCCACCAGCGCTTGCCCGTCGACGGCAGTAAGGCGTCCGATCGCGTATCCATTAATTGGCGGAATCGCGGCCAGAAAATTCTGGAGCGTCTTCTGCTCATCGGGAGTCGAGAACAGGAACTCTACCCCTAGTCCGTCGGATCCGTGCCGGACCACCCGGCAGGGAATGGAAGTAGACCGGGAGGAAACGATGCCTCCGTCGGACTGAGGCGTGGTCTTGTAGCCTTGCAGAATCAGGCGGACGATGGTGCCGAGGTACCAGCGCTCGGGCGTAACAACATACGCGCCGCTGCTGCTGATATCGCGGATTCGCCGCCCTTCCGGCACCGAGCCGTCCCAGTAGTACACCAGTAAGGACGGTTCGGCCAGTCTCGGCGCGCGCCGCTTTTCTGGACTGTCGTTCGCCAGCCAGCGCGAGAGGCTGGCCATCAGCCGTTTGAGCATGGAATCACCTCCTGATTTGTCCAGGCTCCTTGAACCTGGAACTGCTTCCAGTGCGTCTCCATTTCCTCTGGGGAACAGATCAGCAATTCATCGCCCACGCGGGTGCGAGACGAATAAATAGTGCGCGTCCTCACCTCCAGGACACTGGCACAACGGCAGCGCACCGGAACAATCTGTAACGGATCCAGATGCTCGACCAGCTGGATCACCCGATTCGCCCGATCCAGATACACCAAGTCGACTGGGAACAACGTGCCCACCATGTAAACACCAGGGGACGGCATGGCCCAGATTCCATCTTCGTGCGCTACCTTTCTAAACCTCGGCCTGGGCCTAAACGCTGCAACATCCGGCTGAGCGGTAGGTAAAACCCCGGCCGCAACTGCGCTCAGGCACAGAAAGGATTCCCGCTGTCGATTGAAAACGCAAACCGTGGGCGACATCCTGATCTCTCTCATTGCTCCTTGACGGGCCGGAAGCCCACGCCCCCCGGGAATGGACTCCTGACCCGCATCATCAAATATTTCCTGGCAGCTTTCTCCCATCTGGTCGCTTCCTAATTCAGCTTCTTGCGGCGGCGCAGGATGAGATATGCGATCACGATGAAAAAACAGGTCCCAGCGAGGGTCCGGATAATCGTAACGTTGTCCATGGTGGTCTCCTTTCCGAGGCGATCGTTTGTCTTAAACGAGCTTCGCCTCAAACGAAATATTTCTGGAACGCCTCGAACATGACAATCATGGACGGGCCCAGCGTCACAACAAACAGCGACGGAAAGATCAGCAGCACCAGAGGGAAGACCAGCTTTACCGTGGTTTTGGCCGCCTGCTCCTCGGCATTCTGCCGGCGCCGGGTGCGCAAGCTGTCGGCCTGGGCGCGCAAAGCTTTGCCGACGCTGGTGCCGAACTTGTCCGCCTGAATGATGAGCGACGCGAGGGCACGCACGGTATCGACACCGGTCCGTTCCGCACACTCGTTCCAGGCGTCCGCCCGCGGGCGCCCGGCGCGCTGCTCCAGGCTGATCAGGCTGAGCTCATCGGCGATAGCCGGCTGGCTTACCCGCATTTCTTCCGAGGTGCGGAGGATGGATTTGTCGAGACTCAGCCCGGCTTCTACGCACACCACCAGCAGGTCCAGGGCCTCCGGCAGGCCCAAGCGAATATTTAGCTTCCTGGCGGAAATCAACCGGCCCAGCCAGAAGTCCGGCACCAGGAATCCGAGACCGGCGGCCGTCGCGTACACGAACAGCGGAGTCAGCGGCAACGATCCTGAAAATGTGGCCAGCAGGCATAAACCCGCCGGCGCGAGCACCTTCGCGGCGTAGTAGGTATTTACGTGCCTGGCTTCGCGGTAACCCGCCTGCGCGAGCATTTTTCGCAGATTCGAGACTTCCTTGGCGCTGCGCGGAACCACCCCTTGAAACGGCTGCAGGAGTTTTTCGATGCGGGCAACCGGCGTTATCCCGGTTATACCTGTCAGCAGGGCGGCCTGGCTTGGCGACACCACGATTTGAGATAGTCTGCGGTACGCGCTGCCGCGATAAAAAATCAGGACCCCGGCGGTAACAATCAGCAGAAACGCGGCGGCGAATGCAAAAATTGGCGTCCACATAGGAGGTTCCTAGACACGAATCCGCACAATTTTCCGGATGGCCAGCGCTCCCAGCACGTTCATGACGACGGCCGTGTACAGCAATTTCAGACCGACCGGGTGCTTCCACAACAGGCTGATGCCGTCCGGGTGGACCATGTACATCGCGAATCCCAGCGCCACCGGTAACAGCGACAGGATCCAGCCTGTCATCCGTCCCTGCGCGGTGTGAACCTGGACCTGTTTGCGCAGGCGGAATCGCTCCCGCGAAGTTTGCGCCACCTTTTCCAGGACCTCCGCCAGTCTGCCTCCGCTCTCTTTTTGAATCAGCACGGCCGCAATGAAGATCTGAAGGTCCTGCACTGCCATTCGGGTTCCCAGATTCAGGAGGGCCGTGCGCAACTCGGCGCCATAGTTCTGCTCCTCGAAACATTTGCGGAATTCGCCGCTTAGGGGCTCTCTGGATTCCTGCCCCATGAAACCGATCGCGGTCATAAGGCTGTGCCCGGCGCGCAGGGCGCTGACCAGCATGTCGATCGCTTCCGGCATCTGCGATTCAAAGCGCTGGAAACGCTTGGCGCGGCGGCGAAGTACGTACAGAAAGGGCAGGGGAATCGCAGCCAGGCCAAAGCCGATCGCCGGAACCACGGACCAGAGCCGCAGATACAGCAGACAGGCCGCGCCGATCCAGGTGAATACACACAGCATGAGCAGGCTTCCCACGGTTCGCTCCATGCCGGCCTGTTGCAGCAGCAGCCGCAGGCGCGCCGCCACGTCCAGCCGGATCAGTATGCGGTTGAACCAGGGGACCAGGCTGAGACGATCCTCTTTGCGGAAATCGCCTGAGGATTCAGAATCGATGGTCGCGAACTCAGCCTGCTGCACGGTCTTTAGCCTGCGCTGCACCTGCTGCTCAGGAGCGCTGCCGCGCAGGAGCTTCACCGCGAATCCCATGGCGGTCACGGCTACCACCAGCGCGATCAGGATCGTCAGCATGCTCCGCCTCGCCCGGCCGTCATTCCACTTCCACCGACCGCTCGAAGATGTCGGTCGGAAGCACGATGCCGGCGATCCGCAGCCGCTCGAGGAATTTCGGCCGGATCCCGCTGGGCGTGAACGCTCCGATCACTTTGCCGTCCGGACCAATACCTTTGCGGACGAACGTGAAAATGTCCTGCATGCTGATGACGTCCTCCTCCTGGCCGGTGATTTCCGAGATATTGGTCACCTTGCGAGTTCCGTCGCTCAGGCGCGAAACCTGGACCACGATAGAGATCGCCGAAGTGATCTGCTGGCGCAGAGCGCGCGCCGGCAGATTCAGATTCGCCATCGCGACCATGGACTCCAGCCGCGCGAGCGCGTCGCGCGAGGTATTGGCGTGAATCGTCGTCATGGAGCCTTCATGGCCGGTATTCATGGCCTGAAGCATGTCGAAGGCTTCCTCTCCGCGGACCTCCCCGATGATGATCCGGTCGGGGCGCATACGCAGGCTGTTGATCAGAAGATGTCTCTGGCGAACAGCACCCTGGCCTTCCACGTTGGCAGTCCTGGTCTCCAGGCGCACCACGTTCTCCTGCTGCAATTGCAGCTCGGCCGCATCCTCGATGGTGATCAGACGTTCCTTGTGCGGAATGAAGCTCGACAAAATATTCAGGAAGGTGGTCTTGCCGGCGCCCGTGCCCCCGGAAATCACAAGGCTGATGCGCGCTTTGACCGCAGCCGCCAGAACTTCCAGCATCTGCGGCGAAATGCTCTGCAGCTTGACCAGTGTTTCCGCGGCCACCGGCCCGCTTCCAAACCGCCGGATCGAGAGGCACGGCCCGTCCAGCGCCAGCGGGGGAATAATGGCATTCACGCGCGAGCCGTCCGGAAGCCGGGCGTCCACCATAGGAGAGGATTCGTCCACGCGCCGTCCGATACGCGAAACAATCCGGTCGATCACCTGCATCAGATGCCGGTCATCCCGAAAGACCACAGCGGTTTTTTCGAGCAGGCCGTGCCGCTCCGCGAACACCACGTCCGCGCGGTTCACCAGGATGTCGGATACCAAAGGGTCTCTAAGCAGCGGCTCCAGTGGTCCCAGTCCGAACACCTCGTCCAGCAGGTCGGATTCGATCCGGCCCTTTTCCTGGGCCGTCAACGGTACGTTACGGCCGGCCAGGGTTTCCTGAACTACCGCCGCCACAGCCTGCCGCGCCCGCGCACTTTCGACCGAAGACAGCTTCTCCAGATCCAGCTTGGAGAGCACCGCCTGGTGAACGTCGGTCTTGAGCTGTTCAAGATTGAGCGTATCCATCAAGCCTCATGACCTCTTTGCATCCGCGCATTCCAGTTGCCCATTCATTGAGAAGAGCCCCCGCAGCGTTAGCGATCTTTTCTCCGCAAGCGCCGGCTTCCCAGCGGCCTTCACGGCCATTTTGTGCATCACCCGGCTGATAGGCGAGTCCTTCAGGGCCAGCGGCACACCCGTGTTCTCGGCCGTCCTCACCGACGGAAAATCGTTCGGAATCTTCCAATCCACGGGCCGCGCCAGGGCTTTGGTCGCGCTGTTCTCGTCGATTTCGATTTGCCGCGCATTAAACCGGTTGAGGATGACCTCCACATGCGGATTCCGGTCCCGGCCCGCCATGAATGACATCAGGCGGCGGGCGTTGCGCAGCGCTGGAATGCTCACTTCTGTCACCAGGTAGACCGTGTCCGCCAGATCGAGCAGCGTTTCTTCCGCACCGCACGTGGTCGTCCCGGCATCGACTACGACAAAAGCGAATTCGTGCCGCAGAATGTTAAACAGCTTTTGCACGCCACTCGCGGATGCATGGAATGAGGTGTATTGTTCGGGGGAGGCCAGAACCGCCAGTCCGGAGATGTGCCGGGTGAGCATGGTCATGAGAAAATCGGTGTCCAGGCGTTCCTCGTTCTTGAGCGCATCTAGGATCGAGAACTGCGGTGTGAAACCCAGCCCCAGGGCGACCTCGCCCATCTGCAGGTCCATGTCGACGATCAGCACCTTGCCGGCGTCTTCCTTGGTCAACGCGATAGCGAAGTTGGTAGCCAGGGTGGTCACCCCGGAACCGCCCTTGGCTCCCGCGAACATCAAAATTTTCCCAACCGTGTTTTTTTGCTGGCTTTTCTCGCGGCGGGCCAGGGCTCGCGCTACAGCCTCGGTGATGGTGTTGGCGACGATCGGCTCCGGCAGGAACTCGCGGGCGCCGGCTCGCATGGAGCGGATCAGCAGCCCGGCATCGTTGCTGCGGGAAGTTGCCATCACAGTCGCCGCGGCGTCGCGGCTGCAAATGTTCTCGATCAGCCCCAACGCCTGATCGACGTTCGTGTCCAGATCGACGATGAATACATCGCAATCCAGGGCCATCAGCTCCTCCAGGTATCGCGACTCCGGATAAGTCGGGCACTCCCGAAGCACCGGAAGATGCAATCCGCCCAGAATCCGCGCCAGCGATGCCCGCCGCGAACTATCCGGGACGATCAGCGCGATGGAGGCGGCGCTGGCCGCAGCGGCGGGATTGGAAAGAGTCGGGATCGTTGCCATGTGGACACGGACGGATCGCTAGATGCCTAGCTCGTGTAGGTGGTCAGCTTCGTGCCGATATTCGTAAACGCCGCGTTGATCTGCGTTGCTACCGTAGTCATTCCCGCCGCCGCGGCGAAGGCAATCAGCGCCACTACCAGCGCATACTCAATCAAATCCTGCCCCTCAGTGTTCCTGAGGAGTCGATGGACGGCGCACTCTAGCTCCTGTATTTTGAAATAAAGTTTCAAGGTCGTATTTCGCATAAGAATCTCCTCACCGACGCTTCAAATTGGTGCACCGGCGGCCGAGGCGCCAACTGATAACACGCCGCAGCCGCTGCATTGTCAGCTCTCACGCGCAGCCAACTAGCTGGTGTAGGTGGTCAGCTTCGTGCCGATGTTGGTGAACGCCGTGTTGATCTTCGTTGCGACGGTGGTCATGCCGGCTGCCGCGGCGAACGCGATCAGCGCCACTACCAGCGCGTATTCAATCAAATCTTGCCCGCTTTCGTCTCTAACGATTTTCCGCAGGCTGTCTCTTAAAGTCTGAAACTTCACATAAAGTTTAAGCGTTACATCTTGCATTTGGATTGATCTCCCACCCTGACCTAAGCACGCCTGGAGCCACATCCGGTTTGCTGCCGGCCTGATTGGTTCCACCACGCCAGCCAGCGGCGCCGGCGCATTTCGTACGCGGTAGTGGACAGACGCCGTACAAGAGTGAACGCGCGTAGACGGTTCAAAACGGAACTGGACCAAAACAGAACAATCCGGCGCTTTGACCACATCCAGCACTCTGGCCGCCCGATTGCACCCGGCCTGACGATTTGAAAAAGTTCCGGCAGGCGCGCGATTCCGCGATCTTGATCGCCGCCACGGCGCTGACCCGCTTCGCCTTCCGAAGCCACTTCCTGTACGACATCGATTCCGTCAATTTCGCGCTCGCTCTCCGGCGCTTTGATCCCGTCGTTCACCAGCCGCACCCGCCGGGCTATTTCCTGTACGTGCGACTGGGAATGCTTTCGAATGCGATCTTTCACGACGCCAACACGGCGCTGGTCGCGATCAGCATCCTCGCGAGCTGTGGAACAGTTGCCGTGATCTATCTGCTGGCCTCCGACTGGTTTGGCCGCGCGGCTGCCATCTTCGCCGGGCTGGTATTTGTCTGTTCTCCGTTGGCCTGGTTTCACGGCACGGTTGCGCTCACCTACATCGTCGAAGCATTTTTCTCGGCCCTGATCGGCTATTTCTGCTGGTGCGTTTACCGCCGTGCTAACTGCTTCATCCTGCCTGCTGCTGCCGCGCTGGGCCTTGCTGCTGGATTCCGGCAATCGTCGCTCGTGGTTCTGGCTCCGCTGTTCTTCTTTTCATTGCGACGCGCTCCCCGCAGACTCGCGCTCCTGGGAATTGCCGTACTCGTCTTGGTGCTGATCGCCTGGTTCATCCCCATGGTCCATGCGAGCGGCGGGATGATCACTTACGCTTCGAGTCTTTGGTCGCTATGGCGATTGGTGCCCTCACGGCAAACCATCTTCACTTCATCCGTGTGGACGTCGGTGGCTCGCTTGTGCCTGATCTTGGGGATCTATGCGCTGTGCTTTGGCTGCGCTGCACTGCTAGTGCTGCGCGCGACGACAGCAAATTCACAGTTGGATGGCATTAAGACATTCACGTGGATCTGGCTCTCTCCGGGACTGTTGTTCTTCACGTTCGTCTTCCTGAAGTTCGTCAACAGCGGGTATCTGCTGGTCTTGCTCCCGCCCGCCTGCCTCTGGCTGGGCTTTTGGGCAGCCGACTGGTACCGGCAATCTCCGCTTCCATCGATCGCGAGGATCGCGCTGCCGGGCGCCGCGGCTGCCATCAACTTTGCGATCTTCTTCCGCGCTCCTCTGTACTTCTCCTATGAAGAGGTGCGCCGCAGCCAACAGGAGCTGACGGCCACGGTTGCCTCTGTGCGTCAGATCGCCCGGCCTCGCGAGACTCTCATCGTAGGGTTCGATTCCCATTTTCTCGGTTACCGGCACGCCGGATATTACCTGCCCGAATACATGACGATGCAGTTCCCCGAAGTGCCCCTGGCGTCCTCTACCGGAGTCTTCGTGATGCAGAATCAGGACACCCGCCTGGTTAGTCGTGTTAGTGTCAGCTCATTTCGGAATTTCATTCTGTTCCCGCTGCCCTCTTCAGATCGCGAGTATCGGCAGTATTTGCAGGGCGTCCGTGCGCGCTTCCCGCCAGGTACGTTGCGCGTGACTGTGCAAAACGGCCAAGAGTTTCTGACTGGCCCGGTAAGTGCTCTTCCTGTGCTGTTCCCGAACGCGCTTGCACCTTAGCCTTATCCTTCGCGGATAGGGCTACAAGGATAATCCGCCTCTCACACGAGCCAACCTTGGCCGATGAAAGAGTGTGCGCAGTCTCACCAACACTCCTGACGACTTGGTTGTAAGGACTGGAGACGAACGATGATTCGTCTCCTTCTGTACTCGCAAGACAAGAAATTGCCGCTGCTGCTTGGACCCACCCTCGGAAGTGAGTTCGAAGTGACGCTGGAGTCAAACCCGGAGAAGATCAAGGAACTCGTCCGGAACCAGCGCTGCCACGTCGTCGTTCTGGACCTCGATTCCGACTCTGCCGACCAGCAGCGCTTTGTCGACGACATGCATTCCGCGGGGGTGCCGGTCGTCGTGATGGCCGATGACGACCATCGGGAGGCTGCCATGGATCTCGTGCAGCGCGGCGTCTACGATTACTTCCGAAAGCCGCCCTGTCTGGCGGAGCTGAAAATCGTCGTGCGCCGGGCCTACGAGCACTCCCGTATGCGGCAGGATCTGGATAACATGAGCCAGCAACTGCGCGTAACCACAGTTCCCGGCTGCGATCAACTCATCGGATCCAGTGCCCGGCTCCAGCACGTGTACGATCTGATTCAGCGCGTCAGCCGGCTGAATGCCTTCGTTCTGATCACCGGAGAGAGCGGAACAGGCAAGGAGCTCATCGCCCGCGCGATTCACAACCTGAGTGAGCGCAAGTCGTCTCCGTTCGTCGCGGTGTCGTGCGGGGCCATTCCCGAGACGCTCATCGAAGCCGAGCTGTTCGGGTACGAAAAGGGAGCATTCACAGGGGCGGTCGGAAGCCGCAAAGGATATCTGGAGCAGGCCGGCCAGGGAACGCTGTTTCTCGACGAAATCGGTGAGCTCAGTCCCCACACGCAGGTGAAGCTGCTGCGCGTCCTGCAGGAGCGGCAATTCAGCCGCCTGGGCACCAGCGCGGTGGTTCCTCTGCAGGCTCGGATCCTGTTCGCGACCCACCGGAACCTGGCAAAGATGGTCGAAGAGGGAACCTTTCGGCTGGATCTGTATTATCGCGTCAACGTGATGGGGATCAAGGCGCCTTCCCTGCGCGATCACACCGAGGATATTCCCACGCTCGCCCGGCACTTCCTGGAAAAATACAGCGGCATCTATCGCAAGTCGGTTACCCGCATCACCCCTGGCGCAATGGCTCTGCTGGTGGACTACGACTGGCCCGGCAACGTTCGCGAGCTGGAAAACGTGATCCAGAAGGCCATCATCCTGAGCGATGACGACACCATCGGTCCCAAGCAGCTGCCGGAGGATCTGCAGCAGCCCGATCTGCTCGGCGTGGGCGATGCTCTACCCGCCTCTTCCTTCGAGGATCAGTTGCGTGACTATAAGGTCAAACTGGCACAGAAGGCCGTGGCCGAGTGCAATGGCAACAAGACCTTGGCGGCTCGCAGCCTGCATATCTCCCGAACGTATCTCCACCGCCTGATCAAGGACCTGGTAGAAGAGGAGACTCCGGAGGTTGCATGATCCAACTCAACACGGTGTTCGCCTGCTGCGCCGCGTTCTGTTCCATTTGTTTTCGTTTCCAGTGACATTGGCGGCTTCCTTGGCGGCGCTGGCCGTGCTCACCGTACGCTCGCGTTTCAACGATCCGGATCTCTGGTGGCATTTGCGGACTGGCCAGATCATCTGGACCGATCGCGCCATTCCGCGAACTGACGTCCTGTCCTTCACCACCGGCCAGCATCCCTGGGTGCCGCACGAATGGCTATCGCAACTCAGCATCTACGCCGCCTGGAGGGCCTGGGATTACTCCGGCCTGATGCTGTGGCTCTGCATCCTGGCCGCGGCACTCTTCGTTATCCAGTACATATCGTGCGCGCTTTATTCCGGCAACCCGAAAATCGCGTTCCTGGGAGCCCTGATCACGTGGTTCTTCGCGACCACAGGCTTGGCGATCCGGCCTCAAGTGCTGGGTTACGTGCTGCTGGCGTGCGAGCTTCTGATTTTGCACCTCGGGCGGTCGCGCGATCGGCGATGGTTTTACCTGCTGCCTCCCCTGTTCGCGCTTTGGGTGAACTCGCACGGCTCCTTCTTCTTCGGGATGATCGTGCTGGCAGTGGTGCTGATCTGCGGATTCGTCCATGGCAGCGCGGGCTTGCTCATAGCCCGGCCTCTCGATACGGCGCGGCGCACAACCCTGCTGTGGGCCGCGGCGTTTTCGGCCGTGGCGCTGTTCGCGAATCCCGTAGGATGGTCGCTCGTAGCGTACCCGCTGCGAACCATTTTCGATCAACGGATGCAGCTTGATGCCGTAACGGAATGGCAAAAGCTATCGTTCGACGACGTTCGCGCCTTCGGACTAATCGCACTGGCGGCAGGAATCCTGCTGATCGCGCTGGTTCGCCGCACCGAACTGTACGTGGACGAAGTCGCATTGCTGGCGGTCGCCTTCGGCATGGCCGTCCTTCATCAACGATTGCTGTTCGCCTGGGGCCTCGTGGCCGCCCCAGTGATATGCCGGCAACTCGCAAATGCATGGGATACGTACGAGCCGGCGCGCGACCGGATTCTTCCGAACGCGGTCCTTATTCTCGCGTCGCTAATCGCCGCATTCTTTGCTTTCCCCGCCCGGAGTGAGCTGGTTTCGCAGATCGACCGCGGTAATCCAACCGCAGCCGTCAACTTCATTCGCAGCTCGCACCTCACCGGAAGAATGCTGAACGAATACGTGTACGGCGGTTATCTCACCTGGGCCCTTCCCGAGCAGAAAGTGTTTATCGATGGCCGGGCCGACGTGTACGCCTGGACCGGCGTCTTTCAGGACTACGGAGCGTGGGCGACGCTGCAGGAGGATCCTAATCGTCTTCTCGACAAATACGCTATCGACCTCTGTCTGCTGTCCCAATCCGCCCCGCTGGCCCGCGTTTTGCGCTATTTGCCTGGCTGGAGCGAACGATATTCCGATTCGCATTCCGTGATTTTTGCCCGATCTAAATCATGACCACATCAATCGACTCGCTCGCCGCCATTCAGCCGGCTCCCGCCGAGCTCGCATGGGAGCCGCTTCCCGCCCTGCGTCCCGTTCTCGGGCAGGATGACTCAGAACTGGCCGATTGCCATGGGAAACGCATCGGTATCCTGATCGTCACCTACAACGCCGTCTCCACGCTTGCAAAAGTGCTGCACCGCATCACGCCCAATGTCTGGAAAAATGTGGAGGAGATCGCGGTGTTCGACGACGCCAGCCAGGATGCCACCTACGATCTGGCCGTCGGCATGAAGACTCTGTGGCTTCTGCCCAAGCTGCGCGTACTGAAGCACTCACGCAACCTGGGATATGGCGGGAACCAGAAGGCCGGATTTCGCTACTTCATGGACAAGGGTTTCGACGTCGTCATTCTGCTGCATGGCGACGGACAATATGCGCCCGAGATCCTGTCGCACCTGTATCATCCGATCGTCGCCGGCCAAGCCGATGCAGTCTTCGGCTCCCGCATGCTTAGTGTGTACGGCGGACCGCTGCGCGGCGGCATGCCTTTCTACAAATATGTCGGGAACCGCATTCTTTCAACAATCGAGAACCGCGCGTTGGGGATGCATCTGAGCGAATTTCACAGCGGCTATCGTGCCTACAGCCTGGACGCGCTCCGCCACATCGATCTGACGGCGATGACCGACGATTTCCACTTCGACACCGAGATCATCATCAAGCTGCATCACCAGCACTACTCCATCCGAGAAGTGCCGATCCCCACCTACTACGGATCAGAGATCTGCCGCGTCAACGGACTGCGATACGCCGGCAACGTGGTTCGCGCCGTGTGGCGCTACTTGCAAACCTGCCGCTCTGTCGCGCGCCACTCAGAATTCCAGGAATACTTCCTCCACTATCCGCTCAAGCTCAGCCCGTACTCGAGCCATCACTACGCTCGCCGCATGACTGGCTCTGGTAACGATGTCCTCGACGTCGGTTGCGGCGAAGGATTCTTCGCCGCGGAACTGAACGAGGACGGGAACCGTGTGACCGGCATCGACAACCTGTCACGCCCCGAGCGCGAAGACGCGTTAGACGAGTATCTAAAATGCGATCTTGACCGCGGCATCGCACCACTGGTCCCCCACCTGGGCGGAAAGCGCTTCGATCGGATCCTCTTCCTGGACGTTCTCGAGCATCTGCGGCGCCCCGAGCGCCTTTTGTCCGAGTGCCGCGAGCTGCTGAGGCCCGGCGGGGCCGTGGTGATTTCGCTCCCCAACGTGGCGAATTTCGTCGTCCGGCTCCAGCTTCTGTTCGGGCGCTTCGAGTACACCGAACGTGGCATCCTGGATAACACCCACCTCCGCTTCTTCACGCGCAAGACAGCGCGCCGATTTCTCCGGGAAAACGGCTATCGAATCCTCGAGGAAAAAAGCACCGTGATTCCGCTGGATCTGGCGCTCGGCCTTCGCGCCGGAGGCAGATTGCACCGTGTCCTGAACCGGAGCATGGCGTGGATCACCAGACTGCTTCCAGGCTTGTTCGGATATCAGATGATGTTCCTGGCGAAGCCGGATACGGCGACACCTTGGGTGGAGTAAAATCCGGCTCTACCAGCCACACCCTGCGATCGCGGAAGTATCGCATTAGTTCCAGATTGCTGGCCGCGTTCATTTCCCGCGCCCAGACGACCTTCGACGCGTCAATGTCCGCCGCATTGTAAACCCAGTCGTCGAACGGTGAATGCTCCGGGGCGTATCGCACGATTGCGAGCTGTTTGCCGGGTATCGTCTCCAGTTGGCCCGCGACCTGCGAACGCGGAAGACCCAGCTGTTGAGTGCCGTACCACATCGCCGGCCAGCGAGGAATCGCCAGCCCTAGTGGCTGGGCATAAATCCGCAATCCAGCCAACATCACGCAGACCAGCGCAGTATAGCGGACCAGAGCCAACCCGACTGGTCGGCCGCCGGGCCGGCCTCTGCGCAGGTGGCGCATGCACTGCAACAACAGCACGTAAATTGCCGCTGTGAAGGGAGCAGCATAGTGCGGAAAGAACCATACATCTGCGCTCAATCCGATTCCGAACACAGCCCCGGCGACCAGCAGATACCGCACTCGGCCATCCCGGAATAAGCGCGGCGCCATCAACAGCGGGCCCAGCAGCGCCATGCCGAAGAAGAAAAAAGCTACCGTCGCGATCTTCAGCGCGGTATTGTTCACAAAACCGTGCAGCGTCCGGGCAATGCGGAAATCGTGCATCTCCCAAATCGCGTAGAAATCATGCATCACTTTGTGGCGATACTCAGGCGACGGCCGCGGCGACTGCCACAGAAACACCGGCGCCGAAGCGTAGGTCGCCCGATTCACCTGATAGGGAAGCGTGAGCGCATTTCCGAACACACGCTGGTTGTAGTGCGCCATCAACCCGGCCGCAATCAGCATAAGAACGGATCCGGCAACCAGGCTGCGCGCGATCACCGCAGGCCGAGGCCGTTTCTGTTCGATCACCGGCCAGAAAATCGCAACTGCAGCGGGCGCGCACACCAGCAGTCCTTCAAAGGGGCGACTATTCGCGAGGATGATCGCCCCAATCGCAAACAGGAGTCCGTCTCGAACACGCGCGCGGCGTCTTATGCGCGGCAAAGCGCCCAGGACCAGCGCGCCTCCCGCCGCCGCGACCGCGCCACCGTAATATCCGTTCACCCAATTGCTGAACAGCCCCAGCCTGAGAACGACCAGCATTCCGCCCAGCAGCGCCCAACCAGGGGGCAGCCATCCTT
>JAOAPR010000197.1 GCA_025463005.1 Bryobacterales bacterium
CGGCAGCGTGGAATCCGTCAAACTGGCGTTCAAGCTGGCTTCGGTGCCAATTTCGTAATAGGGGTCGGCTTCTTACTGTTGGTTATAGATCTTATCGTGAGCTATGCCTGGAATCATTGATGTGCAAAAAGGGGGGGCGGCCCGACCATTGTTCCAGAGCAACGACTCTGTTGCTCTGTGGTCCACAAAACAATCAATCTGCCATCACGCAATTTGTCTAAGGGTCTAGGGAGCCGTTGTCAGAACCTCCAGAATGGCCCAATCCCCACGCAGACCATGACGGTCTGATGAGTGCCGGCCAACACGACCACCTGTCGGACGAGACCGGATTTTCCTGTGGAACGGCCCGAGACGGCATAAGTATCCTCATCATCCAGATTAATGTAGCTATTGAGCGACACGCGAACCAGATGAGACGAGTGCCTCAGCCGAACGTCATACTCCGCATGCGCCGGACTTCCTGGAATAGGTGAGAAAGAACCCTCGAATGACCCCGACTGTCTCCAAAACTGATAACCGATCCTCCACCGAGCTCTGTCGAATATGCCTAAATCGTGTTCGATATACGCGGACAAAGACGGATGCCAGGCGACTCTATTCCAATATTTACGTTGTATTTCGTCCTGAAGAGCCTGTTTGGAGAAAGGCGTTGAGACTCTGTCCGGAATTACGGGCCGGCCCAGCGCGGCCAACCCACCGAGGTTGATGTTGGCTCCCACGGTGAGCCTGCGCAAGCCGCCAGGAAGCGTCACGGCTCCGCCGGCAAAGAGAGTCACACCCAGAGAGCCCTGCGTGCCAGCGTAATCCAGTTGCTGCCCGCCCGGAGTGCTCACGCGGGTAGCATAGCTATATTTGCCCCAGGCGAGGATGTTGAGTCCGCCAACAAGAGCGAGCCTAATGGATTGGTCACGCGGTCTTCGAGGCGGCTCCACCGGCCGGGGACGGCTCTGATCCGGGACTGGACTGGATTGGCCTTGTGTCGCAGACCCTTCCGCATCCATCTCCATTTCCTCTGCGCGGCATGCCTCTGTGAAGCAATCCGCCGCGCAAAGACTGGTACAGAGCCCCATCAGGAGCAGCCCCAGTCGTTGCTTCGGGCAGCCGCTCACACAACAACCACTCAAACTATACCCCAAAAATATCGTGCCTCATTGCGATGACGCCTGAAGGAGACAGGACCGCTCAAGAAGAGCCTTGAGGGGTAGTGTCCTAGGACGCTACCCCTTGACGCGGGATGAGTATCAGTCTATAAACTCTGTTATGTGAGGGACCGTGATGTTAGCGCCCTCTATCCTGCTCCGCTTTCCAGATTGGCTTGGCGTTCTTGCCTTGCTTTCCCTTCATCCGACGCTCTTATTGGCACAGTCCAGCCCGAAGGCTCGGCCAGCACCTGCTTGCGGCTGCCCGGACGGCAGACGATTTGCGGTCGGGGCAGCGATGTTCGGAAAGAACAGCGCTAGGGTGATGATCACGGGTTTCCGTCCTGAGGCTTCCGCGAGTACCGGGATCGGAGAGCCGCAGTGCAGGGATCTTATGGTTCTCGGACAAATTGTCCGGTTGTGGAAACCACTGGATGATCGCCCGTTCCTCAAGAGAGAAAACCTAAAACGCGGAACCGTCCCCAATATCTGCGACACCAAGATCCACTTTATCGAGACAAGGAAAAACTACGATTTCTTCGCCGGCAATGGAATCGCGGTGACGTTGACCGACGAGGATGACGGCCAGCCAGCGATATCCCGCGAGCCCGAGTCCGACCTGTCTGTCAGTCCCGCCCCGGAGATTGAGTACTCGGAAGATCTTACGGGCCGGGACCTCCTTCGGCTCATGGTGCCGCAGCGGTTCGGCGGATCTTCGATGGAACCGCTTGCGGATCCGGGTGACTCCGCGTTCGATGAACAGGACCTGAAGGAGGGTGCCTATTTCATGCTTCGGACAAGCGTGAAAGCACCGTTGATCGGAGACAGGGACACTGATACTGCCGCTATGGCTGACACTACCTTGAAGAGCCCTCAGCCGGAACTTAGTGTTTTTGCGGGAACCCTGGGGAGAATCGAGCATCGGGCCGGTTTCCGATCTGAACCGCTCTGGATTGTCGAAGTCCTGCCCGGCTCGTCCCCCGGGCCATTCTGGCGATCGCTGTTGTCCCTTCCCAGAGGATTCGGCGAACACCATGCGCTCCCGAGGAAGGTGATCCTCGCCTCGAACCAGATGGTGGAGATCAATCATTTCTTCGATCAGTATGGAGTCGAATGGACTCGCTTCGGGGAGGAGGCCAGCGCGAAGATCGCCGCCAGCGAAGACCCTGGCACTACCCGATTGCCGGAAATCTATGCCCCGCCTGTGTTGCCTCTCGAGGAAAACGTCGCCGCGGCTGAAAGGGCTAGGGTGGTGGAGGCGATAAAACAAGAGGCGCTTGGGCTCATCCTCATTTTCAGGAACTCGGAAACGCTTTCGAGGCGCGAAACGCTGGTTCTGGAGGAGTTAACGCGGAGCGGCTCTCGCGCCGCCATAGCTCCAGATCTTTTGCACCGGCAATGTTTTATCGGACTGGATAGGCTCGAAAAGTCGCCGGCAAAAGTGACCGGGTATTCAGCCTCCCCGGCGTTTCTGGTAACCGGTGTCGACGTAAAAGTATTTCGGCCGAAGAGCTCTGCCCGGGTTCCGCCGAGCTACTATGCTATCGATCTCGAATTGTTGCTGAGCCCGAATTTCAGCTCGGCTGCGGTGCCCCTGGTCTGCCGTTTTCCGTCGGTTCCGATCGATACCGCCATCGTGGGTATGGCTGAACGAATTCTTTCCAGCGGAGTCGAGATCCAAAGGGGGAAAGGGAGATAGTTCAATGGCCAGAGGCCTGAACCAACGCAGTATTTTCGCCGGACTTGGCCTTGTCGCCCTTGCAGCCGGAGCTTTGTTCAAGCCGGCCCGAGTCATCGCGGAACGAACATCCGGCTGCACATGCAGTGACGGCCGAGGTGTGGCTGTCGGTGTCGTCGGCTACGGCGGGAAAAGCTTTCGTGAAACGATCACCAGGTTCGAAGCAGACGGGGATGGTCCCAACAGCCGATGCAGGGCCGTTTGGGTCGGGAGCACGGAGATTCGCCCTCGAGGCACGCCTTACCACTTCTATGTTGAGCGGATAACGCTCGGAGAGCGCCGGGTTGACCGATGCGGTTATTTAGCGGATCGCTTACTGGAGCGCCGCAAGAACTACGAGTTCGTGTTTGGCGCGGATTCAATTTCCATTCGCGAAATGCGAGCCACCGATGCGGAGAGCGTTCTTCCATGGCCTGCGAACGATTCCGAGTCGAAATCCAACGCGAATTTATGGAAGTCCATCACCGTGGAACGCCCGGTCGAGATCCTGAAGGATCGCAAGCTCCCGCCGGAGATCGATCCAACCCGTGAGCTGAATCGAACGTCATGGGTTCTCGCGCGCAAGGAGATCCAAGCGCATCGCGTGGGAGTAGTAAAGGAAATCGATCAAAGCGAAAGGCTTGTCGCCTTGAAGAGAATCCGCAAAGTCCACGCCGGGCAACTCGGTCAGATTGAAGCTGTAAACGCCGGCTCGGCGATCGTGCGCTTTTACCAGGGTAGCCGGATCGAAAGGTTCACTGGACCCAGGAACGCGTTCAAACGCTGGTATGACAACGTTGGTGGACCGTACGCCGAGACGAAAGACGATCTATACACGCCGCTGGGCGCCTATATCGTTGAAGTTCCAGTGGATGACCTCGTCGAAGTAAACGATTATCTGGACCAGGCGAAAGCGGATCGAACATGAGACGGAAAACCTCCACAAGACTGACCCGAGCAGCTATCACACTTGTGGCGCTGATGGCGGCAACACGTGCGCCCCTTCCATCACAGTCGGCTGGTCCGGACATTCATCCCACCTTCCAATCAGACGTGCGCGAGGTTTCCGTCGTTTTTCGCGTGGTCGACCACAACAACCAACCTGTCGCTGGAATCACTCCTCGCGATATTCAGATTGATGATGAGGGGGTTGCCCGGAATATAACGAGCTTCCAATCCAACGTCGCACACGCGCAGGTGGTCGTTCTTGCGGACGTCAGCGGGAGCATGAGCACGGTATTGGAGCCCTTGGAAGGAGCGCTTTACACCTTTGCGGACCTCGTCTCGAAGGATTTTGACCGGGAACCTGGCGACGTGTTATTGAGCCTCGTTCCCTTCGGCGACACGGCCACCATGCTCATCGATCGCACATCAAACCCGGCGGAGTTTAAAGAAGCCGTCACACGCTTGCGCCCGAGCGGAACCACCGCGCTGGTGGACTCGGTTCTAGCAACGTTGATGAACGCCTTCGGTGACAAAGAGGTCTCCGGCGCGAACAAGTCCACGGGGTCTCCCGATCAGGACGATAGTCCGATTCCCAGCCGGTATCGCCCTGGGCGCGCATCGGCGGGAGTGCAGAGCGCCCGGCGATCGAAGTTCCTGGTGCTTTTTACCGATGCGGGGGAAAACGCATCCACGCACCGGTGGTCCGACATCGCATCTGCCCTGCTGGGCAAGGATGTCGTCATTTATTCGATTGCATTTGATTCGGGCGCGCCCGACAGCGACTTCCCGATGCTTTCGAAAATCACGCTGAACTCCGGAGGTAAAGTTCACAAGGCGAAGGCCGAGGACCTCGGGCGCGTTTACTCCGAAATCGCCAAGGACATTCGAAGTCATTATCAACTGACCTTCGCCGCAAGCGACATCAAGGACCCACGCCGCTGGCGGAACATTCACTTTTCTACCAATCGCGCCGGGGTCACCATCTTCGCGAGAACCGGCTATTGCCCGGAGGTGCCCTGTCAGAAGACGGACGGGAGCTTTGTGGGCGGACGGCCAAGGAGCTGGAATGAAGTTCTGGCATTCAGCCGCGATTCGGGGCTCATTTTCTCTATCCGGCAGCATCTCGGGAGTCTGAAGTTAGAGTACACTCCGGAAACTGAAAAGATCGTCCGGGACCTGGCGGCCGGCCCTATTCTCATTGAGAAGATTTGGAGCTCCGAGGGGAAGCTCACTGGTAAAGCTGAAAAGTTCAGCTTTGTTACCCGCAGTGCCGGCAAGGGGAATCAGCTGGTGAACATAGACGCTGAGGTCTGCGGGATCATGTTGGACCCGGAAGCGAACGCGTCCCCTCAGCGCAACCCGGCCGGCGATCCTCCACTCCGAATTGCGAGTAAACCCGTGTTCAGGGTCGCCAGTCCTGAAATCCGCATCGCGCGAAGGCCAGGCTCGGCTCCCTGGGACGTGCGGGGCTCGACCGAGGAGGAAGCCTACTTTCAGTCTCAGGCGATCTTCTATCTCAAGGATGCTTCCGGCCGGATCCCAACGCGAATCCGCATGCAGTGCAACAGGCCGCACTTCCTCATCAGTGAGGACCTCGTGCAGTTCGCCGTCCAGGCTTTGGAACATGGGTTGAAGGTTAGATTGTCAAGCGCAGAATAGCGACGTACGGAAGGAGTGGGAGTTTGGCGAATCTGACCCGTAGCCATTCTGATACGATACGCAACACCGGTAGCGCAGATGGTTGAGGACGGTCGAGCACTCCGCGTCGATACGTCGACAGGCCGGCACCAATGGTCGATATCGCCGTTGATTCACGACACCGGGCCACGAGCCCGTGGTTCAAACGAACGAGAAAGCCCGCGCCCCGACTTTCCGCTCAAATCTTTCAAGTTGCCGTATTTGGCCTCGACGTCAGATTCGATGTCTAGCCAAGTGGTTCGGTGCTCGCCTGATTTCTACAAACCGTTTGAATTCATAGAAAGTGGATCAGCGTTCCATTTTTGTGGCAGCTGTGGCAGGTGAAGTGCTTTTAGCCCCTACGCTCTCGCCGAAGGTGGAGTGCTCGTGTTCGATCCGAGCAGCAACCGATTTGCAACCGTCCCTAGTGCCAACCGCCACGCGATAGGGGTGTTTGCTTATGGCGGTAGAGTTGAATTCCCCATCACACGACACATTTCTCTAAGAGCTGAGTACCCGAGGCCTGGTGTACGACGCGCCCGGATGCCCGCTCCAGCGATCGTTGATACTCCGCCTCCGTTCAGAAGGGGCGCAGGGTTAGCGCGGCTGAGCCCGATTCAGGGGAGGATGCAATGATTCGGCGCAGCGCAATCGCGGTGATCGTAGTAGCTTTCTTAGGATTGCTGGGTTTCGTCTTTTTGTCGCGGCGACCGGCTATTGCCCCCATTGAGCGCCCGAACCCAGCAAGCTTCACTGCTGAGTCCATCGCCAAAGGAGAGGTTCTCTCCGCGGTCGGACATTGTGTGTCGTGCCACACTCGACCGGGCGGACAACCATTTGCTGGCGGGTACGGGGTGAACACGCCATTCGGGATTATCTACGGGAGCAATATCACCCCCGACCCAAAAACCGGCATAGGTCTCTGGTCACTGGAGGCCTTTGCCCGCGCCATGCACGAGGGCGTCTCACAAGACGGATCTCATCTTTTCGCGGCGTTCCCTTACAACGCTTACACCGAACTATCGGACGATGACGTCACAGCGTTGTACGCCTATTTGATGACCCGGCCACCGGTCAGCGCTACGGTGCCGCGGAACACGATTCCGTTCCCCCTCAACATCAGCTCTCTCCAGGAAGGGTGGAAAATTCTGTTCTTCAGGAGCGGACGCTACCGGACCGATCCGGCAAAGAGCGCAGAATGGAATCGCGGAGCCTATCTGGCTGAGGCGCTCAGCGATTGTGGGGGCTGTCATACGCCGCGCAATGCGCTCGGCGCCGAAAAAGTCCGAGAGACCTATGCAGGCGCCGTGATCGATAACTGGATCGCGCCAGCGCTGACCGAGGCCAATCCCTCACCCGTCGCGTGGACGCAAGAAGAGTTATTCAGCTACCTGCGCACCGGCGTAGGCCGCATGCACGGGGCCGCCGGCGCCACGATGACTCCAGTCATCCGCGAGGGCCTGGCTCTTTCGGTCGTTCCGGACAGCGATGTTCGCGCCATAGCGATCTATTTCAGCGATATCGACCACGCGGGCGCCCGTGAGTCCGACGTCGGGGCAGCAACCAGGGGAGCGGTGGAGACTTCCTCTCTCGGTAGCGGCCAAGAGTACGACCCCGACGCCAACCTGTATGCCGCCGCCTGTCTTTCGTGCCACTACAATACCGGGACAGTTCCCCTTGCTGCGCGCCCGGAACTAGCACTCAGCAGTGCGCTCACGCTGCCCGAACCGACCAATTTCATTCAGGTTGTTCTGCAAGGTGTCAGCAACACGGACGGTGCGCTGGGCCTGGTCATGCCCGCCTACGCCTCGTCATTCACCGACGCCGAAGTGGCCAGACTCGCGGCTTATCTGCGTCGGACCCGCACGACACGCCCGCCCTGGACCGACCTGGAAAATAAGGTATCTGCTGTCCGCCGGGAGTTGCCGGCATCGCACTGAGAGAAAGAGACAACAGGAGCTATGCAATTGTGACCACATTCAATCTCAATGGCCGCAGCGTTTCGGTGCACAGTCCGGATGACGCGCCGTTGCTCTGGGTGATCCGCGACGAGCTTGGTCTCATAGGAACCAAATTCGGCTGCGGGATTGGCTTGTGTGGCGCCTGCACCGTGCATGTGGAGGGACGCGCCACTCGATCCTGCATCACCGCGGTCGGCGCGGTCGCCGGCGCCAACGTGACGACGATTGAGGGGCTCGACCCCGAGGGGAGACATCCGCTGCAAACTACCTGGATCGAGTTGCAGGTTCCTCAATGCGGATATTGCCAATCGGGACAGATCATGCAGGCCGCCACGCTGCTGAAAGATTACCCTAACCCCACCGACCAGGACATCAACGCAGTCATGGCTGGAAGTCTTTGTCGCTGCATGACGTACCTGCGGATACGCAAGGCGATCAAGCTGGCAGCGTCGAGAATGCGAGAAGGAGTGAATCATGGATAGCTTGTCTGCTCATGGGCTTAGGGCCACTTATGACCCGTCGCGCCGTGGCTTCCTGATCACCATGGTAGGGGCTGGCGTCATGCTGGGGTATGCTCGGTCCAGCCTGGCCCAACAGGCGAGCAGCGCCAGCGAACTGTTCGAACCGACTATCTGGTATGGCATCAATCCCAACGGGGAAGTGACTATCAACATCATTCGGGCCGAGATGGGCCAGCATGTCGGCACTGCGCTCGCCCGCATCGTGGCCGACGAGTTGGAGGCCGACTGGGGCAAGGTTCATATCGTCGCAGTCGACTCCGATCCGAAATGGGGCGAAATGGTAACGGGCGGCAGTTGGTCGGTGTGGCAGAGTTTCCCGGTGCTCAGCCGAGCGGGGGCGGCTGGGCGCATCGCCCTGGTTGAAGAAGGGGCCAAGCTGCTCGGCGTTAGTCCACGAAGTTGCACTGCACGCAACGGCGCAGTGGAGGCTAAAGGAAGATCGATCCTCTATGGCGATATCGTGGCGCGTGGCGACCTGCGGCGGACCTACACGGCCGCGCAGCTGGACGCGATTCCGATCAAGCCGCCAGCCAAACGCCGCCTGATCGGGCGAGACACGCTGGCGCTCGATCTTCCATCGAAGACCAACGGCAACGCTCGCTATGGCATCGACGCGGTGGTGGAAGGCATGATCTACGCCCGTCCCAAGGTTCCACCCACCCGCTACGATTCCAAGGTGGTCTCGATTGACGATTCCGCGGCGAAGGGCGTGCCGGGCTACGTTCGGAGCCTCGCGCTGGACGACCCGACGGGCACGGCACCGGGCTGGGTCATGGTCTATGCGGACAGCTTCGCCGCGGCCAACCGCGCAGCAGATCTCGTGAAGGTCGTGTGGAGCTCAGGCGAAGCGGCCAACGTATCCGAGCAGGATCTGCAACGCCGCGCCGCCGAGCTGATCGCCGACCCCAAGGGCGGCGCTCTGGTGGTCGACGACCCCGGCGTGGACGCGGCTTTCGCCTCGGCGAAACAGCGCCTCGAGCGCACCTACACGACCAGCACCGTCATGCATTTCCAGCTTGAGCCGATCAACGCCTTGGCCTTCGAAAAAGACGGCATCTTCGAAATCCATACCGGCAATCAGTGGCAGTCGCTGGCCCTGCCCTGGCTGTCCAAGGCGCTGGGCCGCAGTCAGGACAAGATCGTGATGGTCACGTATCTAATCGGTGGAGGAT
>JAOAPR010000199.1 GCA_025463005.1 Bryobacterales bacterium
TGGCATGCGCGCACCGAAATACAGTTCGTAGCTGTTGGAATTGCCGATGTCGACGCCGCTGGTCGCAAACGTCTGGCCGGTGGAGGCCACATCCACGTGCCCGAGGGTCGACTGGTAAGTCCCCGACCCGTCCGCGCCTAACGAATACGTCAACACTACGGCGGCATCGAACAGTCCGTCCGATTGCCGCGTGCGACGCGCCCATACCGCGCCCGAACTGGTTACATTCACGCCTGCGGAAACAGCCGCTAGACGAGAACGATCGGCATCGAAACGCATTCCCGCACTATAGAAGAATCCGTTCCAACTCGAATTGGTCGCGCCGCTGGCGAAGGCTTTCACCCCGACTACCAGGCCGTGCCCGCCGGCCGTGGTCGATCCGCCGATGAAGTAGCTCCCGTCCTGGGCGATGTAGATATCCTTGTTGCCCGCGATGAGCTGCGTGAGCGTCGTCTGACCTGTGGCGAGCGGGAACGACAATGTCCCGGCATTCGCAGACACCAGGTACGTCATCGGAGATACGGTCTGGTTAGATAGAACATTACCGAGATTCTTAGCTTGGCCGGTGACTGTGGTTTCGGTAAACCCGCCGGCGCCGTTGGCCGTCAGCTTGAAGTTGGTGTTGCGGATGTTGGCGGTTCCGCCGTTCGGAAACTCGAGACTCGAGATCCAGTAAGGTCCATTCAGCGTGCCGAGAGAAACAGGCGTGGAAGGAACCGGAATCGCTAGAAAGAGGTCGAAGACGGTAGCACCAGCTTCCGTGGACGAGCCGACCAGCGCGCCGACTCCTAGACGCGCGTTTATGGTCGTGCCCGTACGCAGCGGGTTCGAGAGCGTGGTGACGCCTCCGGACTTCACCGAGTAAGTTCCCGATCCGGTTAACGCCACAGGCGCGGCAGTGCCGATCAACTGCTGGCCATTGATAGTGAAGTTGCCGTTTCCATCAAAGGTAAGCGTGCCGAAGCCCGATCGCGTATCGGTAACGTTTGTGCCCCCGGAGTCGGTAATCAGCAGTACCTGGCGGAAATAGTATTGGCCGCTCAGCGACGCATTGCTCGAAACCTGGGCTGCGGAGATGCCGGCAAAGGTCAGCATCGCGATTAAGTATCTTGGAGTCATACCTAGAGTTACAGTCTACTTGAACCCGCCTGGAGTAAAAGAGTCTCGTGCGAGAAGAGCTGTTACAGATGATTCGTTTGGCCGGCCCTCTGGTTCTGGCAGAACTAGGGTGGATGGCGATGGGCGTGGTGGACACCATGTTCGTGGGCCGAGTGGGAGCGGAAGCGATCGGCGCAGTGGGACTGGGCACCATGGTGTTCTACGGAATCGCAATCTGCGCCGGTGGGTTGCTATTCGGACTCGACACACTAGTGGCGCGAGCCTTCGGCGCGGGAGACCGGGCAGATTATCGTCGTTCTCTGGTATCGGGCATGTGGCTCGCTGTGCTGATGATTCCCGTTGTGATGGGCGCGGTCTGGCTGTTGGAAGGAATTCTGCCGAGTCTGGGAGTTGACAGAGAAGTGCTGGGCGCGACGCGGCCGTATCTTCACGCGCTGATCTGGAGCGCACCTCCTCTATTGATCTATTTCGCGCTACGACGTTATTTGCAGGCGCTGCACATCGCGCGGCCGGTGATGATCACGCTGATCACGGCGAATCTGGTGAATCTCGCGGGGAACTGGCTGCTGGTTCTGGGTCACCTGGGAGCACCGCGGTTAGGCGCCGAGGGAGCTGGATGGGCCACGTGTTTTTCCCGCGTCTACATGGCGGCAGCGTTGGCGTACGTGTTGTGGAAGCTTGATCCGGAGATTTCGCACATTTCATGGAGACCCGATGTCAGGCGAATGTGGGCACTACTTAAGCTGGGAGCACCGGCGGCCGGGCAAATGGCGGTGGAGATCGGCGTATTCGCCACAGTGACGGTGCTGGTGAGCAGATTGAACGCGACTGCACTGGCCGGACATCAAATCGCTTTGACAACTGTGAGCACAACATTCATGATGCCACTCGGCGTCAGTTCGGCAGCCGCAGTGCGCGTTGGATTCGCGCTGGGCCGGGGAGACCGGCATGCGGCTGCTCGCGCAGGGTGGACCGCGCTGGGGCTGGGAGCCGGAGTGATGTCGGCGGCAGCGATCGTTTTGCTTATGATCCCCGAATGGATCGCGCGTTTATTTACGCCGGAGGCGGCCGTGATCGCGACGGCAGCGACGATCCTGCGAGTGGCAGCCTTTTTTCAATTGTTCGACGGGCTGCAGATCGTGGTCACGGGCTCATTGCGTGGCGGGGGCGACACACGCACACCGATGGTGTGCCATTTGATTGGGTACTGGGTGATCGGACTGCCACTGGGAGCCTGGTTGTGTTTCGAGCGCGGGTTCGGCGCGTCGGGATTATGGATGGGCCTCTCAGCCGGGCTGATCGCGATTGGGGTGGTGCTGACGATGATCTGGTGGCGGACGGCGCGGGAATGGTCACGAGGATGGCGGTTGAAAAGCGCCGCGTGATAAAATGTGAAGGCCTCGTAGGATTCCCTCCCGGCCAGGTAGCTCAGTTGGTAGAGCGCAGCCCTGAAAAGGCTGGCGTCGGCGGTTCGATTCCGTCCCTGGCCACCACACTAACCCTTTTATGCTCAACACATGTGCGCCGTTTTTTCGCCTGTGCCAAATCTGTGCCGTGGATAGTCCGAACCAGTTCGTCTTGTAGGATCTGGAATTCGGGCCTCCACTTCGGATACTAGCGACGGACTGTGACGGGGCTATCCGCGAGAATGCCTGCGACCTTCTCGATGGACCCGCCCTTCCCTAAGAGTTCTGACGCAAGCGTATGGTGAAACCGGTGAGGGTGCGCGCCGATCCGTCAAGGAACGCCCACAGTCTTTGGTAGCCGTCCTTCAGGTGTGCTTGGACGCGAGTCAGCGCCCGGAAGCGCTGCTTCGTTTCTGTTATCATCTTTTCAAATCCTGTGACAGGCGCCGCCGTGCCCGCGGTTCCCGTTTTTGCGTCGTAGGCCTGCCCCGTTGGCATCGATCGACCTCACGCTGAGGTTTGCACTTCAAATCTGGAGTTTTGCTCGATGCTTCTTTCTGATTACGGGTGTGATGTTTTCCTTGTTTTGCTCTTTCCTAAAAGGAAGCCGACGGTATGAAGCGCCTTCCTTTCACTCCGCAATCGCAGGGCTTTACTGAAATCTTCATCCGCCGTGCGGTGGCTGCGACGCTAGTGATGGCGGCAATCATTCTCTTCGGCGTAGTGGCGTATCGCGCATTGCCGGTCAGCGATCTGCCTAATATCGAGATGCCCACGCTGGTGGTCAGCGCCAGTCTGGCGGGTGCGAATCCCGAGACCATGTCCTCCGCCGTGGCGACTCCGCTGGAGCGCCAATTCTCAACTATAGACGGCATCGATTCAATGAACTCAGTGAACACACTGGGTTCGACATCGATCACGCTGCAGTTTGCGCTGAGCCGTCCGATTGATGCTGCGGCGCAGGATGTGCAGATGGCGATTGCGCAGGCGGCTCCACTACTGCCCGCGGGAATGCCGACGCCGCCGTCGTTTAAGCGTGTGAATCCGGCGGATCAACCGGTGATCTGGCTGGCTATCCGGTCGAGCACGCTCCCGCTCTACAAATTGCAGGAATACGGCGACACATTGTTGGCGCGGCGATTTTCCATGGTCACCGGCGTGGCGCAAGTGGTGATTGGAGGCGCGCAGAAATACGCCGTACGCGTGCAAGTGAATCCCGACCGCCTAACCGCACGCGGCATTGGCATCGATGAAGTTGCGGCGGCAATTCGCAACCACAACGTCAATATTCCCACGGGAACGCTATACGGCAACAACCAGACCACGACAATTTTGGCCACGGGCCAACTGATCAACGCGGATGCGTACAAGAACATTATTGTGACCTATAAGAATGGCTCGGCGGTGTATCTCAGCGACTTGGCCACGGTGCTGGACGACGTGGAGGACGACAAAACTGCGGCGTGGTTGAGCACCAACGACTACACCGAGCGGCTGCTAAACGTGATGGTGTATAAACAGCCTGGCAGCAACGCCGTGGACGTCAGCAACGGAGTGCGGGCCCTGCTGCCGCAAATACTTAGTGAAGTACCGCCCAGCATGGGCGTCCGCGTGATTGCCGACCGCGCCAACAGCATACGCGATTCTTTTCGCGACGTGCAAACCACGCTCCTGCTCAGTTTAGGGTTGGTCGTGCTGGTGATTTTCGTTTTTCTGCGCAACGCCTCGGCTACCATCATTCCCAGTCTGGCTGTGCCCGTGTCACTGCTAGGCACATTTGCCGTCATGTACTTGTGCGGCTTCAGCCTGAACAATCTGTCAATGATGGCGCTGATTCTGGCTATCGGTTTTGTGGTGGACGACGCCATTGTTGTTTTGGAGAACATCATCCGTCACATGGAAGCGGGTGAGCGGCCTTTGCATGCGGCCATAGAAGGCGTGCGCGAAGTCAGCTTCACCATCGTCTCAATGACCGTTTCTCTGGCGGTTGTGTTCATCCCTATCCTGTTTATGCAGGGCATTCTGGGCCGTCTGTTCCGCGAATTCGCGGTGACGATCATGGCCGCGATTCTGGTTTCGGGATTCGTGTCGCTGACGCTCACGCCGATGCTGGCCGCGCGCTTTCTGCGTAGCCAGCGTAGCAAACATGGCTGGTTGTATCGCGTCACAGAGAGCTTTTTTGAACACCTGCAGAGCTTCTACGAACGCACGCTGCGCTTCACTCTTCGCCACAGCCTTATTATGTTAGCGTTATCGATCGGTGTGCTGGGCGCAACGGGGTGGTTGTTCAACGCCGTGCCTAAAGGCTTCATTCCCACCGAGGACCACAACGAAATCTCGACGCAGCTGGAATTTAGCGAAGGTATTTCCTATGGAGAGATTTCACGCGAAATGCTGAAGCTCACGGACCTCGTGCGGGGCGATCCCGCGGTCGATTCCTATAGCACCAGCGTGGGTGGGAGTTCCGGCGGGACCAATATCGGGCGAATTTTCTTCGATCTGCTTCCCCTCCGGCAGCGGCCTGGCCAGCCTACCGTAGACGAAGTGATCGCGAGGCTGCGGCCGAAGCTCAATAGCCTGAACTCCGCTCGTGCCTTTTTGCAGAACCCGCCGCTGATTCGCATTGGCGGGGCACTGACCAAGAGCCTGTATCAATACACGCTGCAAAGCGGCGATATTCGTCTGCTCCGCACCAGCGCGCAAATGTTTGAGAAGGAACTGGCTAAAGTCCCGGGCCTGACCGAGGTCACCAGCGATCTGCAAATCAAGAGCCCGCAAGTGACGCTGGAGATCGACCGCAACCGCGCCGCGGCGCTTCACGTAAGCCCGGAACAGATTGAGAGTGGATTGTTTGCGGCCTATGGACCGCAGTGGGTGTCGACCATTTATACGCCCGGCGATCAATACCGCGTGCTGCTCGAAGTAGACCGACGCTTTCAGGATGATCATGGAAAGATTTCCGCATTGCGCATCCGTTCGCAGGACGGCCATCTGGTCCCGATGGATTCGCTGGTGCGCTATACAACGCAAGCGGGTCTGACTACGGTGAACCATTATGGCCAATCGACGGCAGTCACACTGAGCTTTAATCTGCTACCAGGAATCGCTTTGGGCGATGTCGTGGATCAAATTCAGGAGCTTGCCACGCGCAAACTTCCCGACACCGTTACGGCACGCTTTCAAGGCACGGCGCAAGCGTTCCAGCAATCCACGCGCAATTTGACGCTACTGCTGGTGGTGGCGATTTTGGTCGTCTACATCGTGTTGGGTATTTTGTACGAAAGTTTTGTGCATCCACTGACGGTGCTCTCAGGCCTGCCCTCGGCCGGATTCGGTGCACTACTCACGCTCTATCTTTTCGGCCTGCCGTTGGACGTCTACTCGTTTGTAGGCCTGATCCTATTGGTCGGAATCGTCAAAAAGAACGCGATCATGCAAATAGATTTCGCTTTGGACGCCGAGCGCCGGCTGGGCTTTTCCCCGCGGGAAGCAATTGTTCAGGGCTGTGTCACGCGTTTTCGCCCGATCATGATGACGACCATGGCCGCGTTGTTAGGCGCTGCGCCGATCGCTGCGGGGCAGGGCGCGGGAGGCGAGGTGCGCCGGCCCTTGGGTATGTGCATTATTGGCGGGCTCGTGTTTTCGCAACTCATCACCTTGTATTTAACGCCGACGGTATATCTGTACTTGGGAAAATTCCAATCGCTCAAAAACAATCGGCATCCGGTGTATTCGGCGGAAGAAGAGGCATTTGCGCCAACTGGAGATTGACCCGCCAGTGTGGGCGGATTTCGCCGGAAGTTCCGAGAGGAAACCAGTGAGCCGGTTGGCGTGCTGGCTGCGCGATCAGGCGAAGCTCTCTAAGTCTCTACTACGAGGCGCCAACAGATCACCTAAGCCAGCCGCACATGGTCGTAAAACGTGCGAACCGCTGAAGTGAGGTTCCGATCAGTGGCCGTTCGTAGACTACTCCGAATAAACGCCATTGTGGAAAGTCAGACAAACGCTTAGTGGGGATCGCCGAATCGCTTCCGATAATGTCCTAACGGACCAGACTTCTGGACCGCTTCAGCTATCTCCACTTCTCCGGTTTGCCAGTTAACCATCCAGAACTGCCAGCCAACGGACCTCGTGCGCCTTTCTTAAACTTAAGATAAGCCTTGGGAAAAGACAGGCGACAGGAATGGCGAACAACAAAACCCAACCCGCCAAAGTAAGTGTGGCGGCGTTTATCGAAGCCCTCACGGACCAGACCAAGCGCTCGGAAGCGAAGCAGCTCATCAAGTTGATGCAAAGCGCGACCGGCGAAAAGCCGACGATGTGGGGACCATCAATCGTCAGCTTCGGCAGCTACCACTACACGTACGACAGCGGGCGCTCGGGCGATATGCCGCTTATCGGTTTTTCGCCGCGAAAGGCCGCAACCGTTCTGTATGGCCTGATCGGGTTCAGCGACTCTGGGGCGCTACTCGCAAGGCTCGGCCAGCACACAACCGGCAAGGGTTGCCTATACGTCAAGAAGCAGTGTTTCCCTCCTCAGGCAGCGGCGTTGCGCGAATCCTCCGTAATCTCAGAATTTGATACAGATCCCAGACGAGGATTCCGGCCGCTCCGGCGAGCAGGCCGATCCCGGTAAACATCAGCAAGTATCTCAGCAACAGCATGGGTTTTCTCCTTGAACTCGTTTCTTAACGTCACTCGGAAACTCCGGCCGAGAGAATTCTGGTGAGCAATTCCGAAGGTTCACCTTGCAGCTCGACCGTGGTCCCGACCGTCACCATCTCAAACAGCTCTTCCAAGTCCTGTTTGCGCATCCAAACGCATCCATGCGAGGCAGCTTTGCCGATCGAAGACGGCACATTCGTACCGTGGATGCCGTAACCCTTGGCGCTGAGACCCATCCACCGCGAACCGAGAGGATTGTTTTTTCCCGGAGCAACGGTGCCCGAAAGACCGAACCACGCGGGGTTCGGAACGCGGTTGATGATCGCGAATTTGCCTTGAGGAGTCGGTGTGGACGCCTTCCCAAGCGCGACATCGTAGATCCGCAGCGCGCAGTCGCCTTCGATCAGGACCAGCTTTCGGTCGGCGACCGAAACAACGATACGTTGTTCGGGTGTGTTGGCGGTCCGGGTAGCTTCTTCCCCGCGAACTTCCAATGCCGCGATCGCCATGACCGCCATCAGCTTCGTTGTTGATTTCAGGATTACGCTTTTCATGCGGGTCTAAAGTGCAGACCAAGACCCATCATGTAAGTCATTCATGCCGGGCCTGTTATGTGATTTTGTTGCGTGTCATCACAGACACGTCGTGTCGGCGCTGACACGTGCTGAGAGTCGCAGCGTCTTCCCTTCCCGTGGCGCAGCGGCAGCTCCTTCATTCCCGGCGGATAGCAAACCGCTCATTTCCGATCTGGACTCTAATCGTCGACGCCTGGGCTGGTCAGGAGGCCGTCAAGCGGTAAACGGAGGCAACTATTCCCAACACAGGCGACCCTGTGGCGTGATTCAGGACGCAGGATGTATAGTGACTCATTTTTATGAGTCGACAAAATCGCTGCATTGTGCAAACAAGATGACGCAGTCGCAGCTCATGAATATTGGGGTGACGTGACGCGAATGGAGGCGCTCCAGTACTTGCGAACACTGTTCGTTACGATTTTCGCTCTTTCCCTCAGTTGTTGTGCCAGGCAAAGCGCATCAGCGGACCACGCCCAACCCGATCCCATCGCCGTCCGAGTTGCGACGCCGAAGCATGTTCGGGTCCCCGCGGAAGTCGTGGTCAGCGGAACCGTCGAGACGCCTTCTGAGCCAACAAGTGTCGGATTTCTCGTATCTGGCAAAGTGATTCGCGTCGGGCCTCGTGAGGGAGATTTCGTGAAGGCAGGAGAAGTGCTTGCAGTCATTGATCCGGCGGACTACCAATTCGCGCTGCAGGGGGCAATCGCACAGAGTGCGCTTGCTCGCGCTCAGAACGAGAAGGCTTCAGTGTCCGCGCGCCCGGAAGTCGTCGAACAGGCGCGGGCAAATCTCTCGCAGGCTGAAGATGAGTTCCGCAGGATGAAAACTCTTTACGAGAAGAAAAGTCTCGCGCCGAACGATTTCAAGAAATATGAGACGGCATACACAAACGCTCAGCAGCAGTATGGGCAAGCCAAGGAGGGTGCGCAGCAAGAGGACAAGGCTGCCGCAAAGGCCTCGCTCGAACAAGCTGAGGCCGCCGAACGCATCGCGCGAAAACGGCTGAGCGATTCAACTCTGCTCGCTCCCATTAACGGCTTTGTGTCGAAGCGCAACATCGAGGAGGGGGCGATGGCGAGCCCTGGCACCTCCGTCTTCACGATCGTTGAATTGGATCCGGTGGAGATCCAAGTCGGTGCGCCGGAAACCGATGTCCGTTTGGTCCACAGAGGTCAGCAGGCGATCGTAACGGCATCCGCTCGCCCCGGCATTAGCTTTTCTGGAACAGTCCGGCTGGTCAACGTGTCGGCCGAGCCGCAGACGCGAACGTACATGGTCAGAATTACGGTCCCAAACCCCAAGGGCGCTCTTCTGGTCGGAATGATTGCAGAAGCCCGGATTCTGGGCAGTGAAACCCTCGATGTCCTTACGCTCCCAGGTCAATCGTTGATGCGCGATCCGCAAGGGGCGCCGCAGGTCTTCGTCTACTTTCCGAACGAGAAACGGGTGTATGCGAGACGCGTGACAGCGGGCGGAGTCTTGGGCCGGGATGTACAGATCATGGAGGGCGTCAAGGACAGTGATTGGGTAGTGGTCGCGGGCCAGCAACTTGTGCGCGAAGGGTCAGTTGTCACCGCGAAACGGGAAAAGCAGTGAATCCAATCAAGGGTTCTCTCCGATACCCGGCGGTGACGCTAACCCTGACTCTGGGGCTCCTGCTGGCGGGTACTCAGGCGATCCTCCACATGCCGCGCATGGAAGATCCCAACGTCACGATTCGGACCGGAATTGTGGCGGCACTCTATCCGGGCGCAACCTCCGATCAGGTGGAGAGCCAGGTGGCCAAGAAAATTGAAGATCATCTCTTTAAGTTCGCGGAAGTCCGCAAGGAGAAGACCTATTCAACCAGCCGCCCGGGATTCCTTTTTGTAAACGTCGAATTGCAGGACAGCGTAAGAGACTCGGATGAATTCTGGTCCAAGCTCCGGCACGATCTCAACGAGGCCCACAGTGGCGGTGAGTTTCCGCCGGGAGTTGCCGGACTGATCGTGGATTCGGATTTTGGCGACACGGTAGCGCTGCTTGTCGCCATCCATGGGAGTCGTTATGGTTACCGTGAGCTGAAGGATTATGTCAAGCGCATTGAAGACGAGCTCCGCACGGTTCCGAATGTCGCCAAGCTGCGCCGCTATGGAGAGCAGAAAGAGCAGATCTGGATTACCGGGAGCCTGCAGCGTGTTTCTCAGTATTTTGCAGATCCATCGCAGGTCATCCAGGCGCTTCGGCAACGAAACATCATCGAGGATTCCGGCTCTCTTCTGATCCCCGGCGAAGACGTTCCGCTCAAGACCACTGGACTACTGGTCACCGAGGAACAGATCAAGAAGATTCTGGTGGACGTTTCCCGAAACACGGGCCAGCCGGTCTACATCGGAGATTTTGCCAATGTCGAACGCCGGTACCAGGATCCCGACGCCGTTGCGCGGTTCGATGGCAAGGCGAGCGTACTGCTTTCCGTGGAAATGCAGAAAGGGCGGAACATCGTCGATCTGGGTGAGCAGATCAGCGCGGCGCTTGCCCGCGTCCGGCCGCTTCTGCCGCCGGATTTGAAGCTGGATTTGATCGCCGACCAGCCGTCCGTCGTTCACGAGCGAATCCAGGATCTTGAACGCGAGTTCCTGCTCGCCATCGGGTCCGTAATCGTCGTTACGATCATCCTGCTCCCGATTCGCGTCGCCGTAATCGCCGCAACTGCCATTCCGGTGACCGTCGCGGCAACGCTGGGCGTGCTGAACGCGGTCGGGATTCCGCTCCATCAGGTCTCGATCGCGGGGCTGATTGTGTCGCTCGGAATTCTGGTGGACGATGCAATTGTCATCGCCGACAACTACGTCGAACTGCTCGATCATGGCGTGTCGCGGGCGGACGCGGCGTGGAGATCCGCGACCGAGATGGCCGTGCCCGTCCTTGCGGCCACTCTGACGATCATCGCGTCCTTTCTTCCGTTGATCACGCTTTCTGGATCGCCCGGCGAGTTCATTCTTGGGCTGCCGCTCACCGTGACGATCGGCTTGGCATGCTCGTTTGCGGTCGCGATGCTTCTCACACCACTGCTGTGCCGCTTTTTCATCAAGAAGGGCCTGCACAGTGACGAGACCGCCGGTCGCAAGAAGAAATTCGACATTCTCGACTTCATGCAGGCTGCCTACAATTGCGCAATCACTTTTCTGATGAGCCGGAAATGGATCGCCGTCGGGGCCGGAATCGCCGCAGTTGTGGTGGGAGTCGGATTGTTTACGACTGTTCCGCAACAGTTCTTTCCGTCCGCGGAGCGAAATCAGTTCGTGATCGACGTATGGATGCCGCCGGTTTCGCGCTTGGAACAAACCGACAGCGTAATCCAAAGGATTCAAGCGTTCCTCGCACAAAAACCGGTTGTTGAACACGTGGCCACCTTTGCCGGACAGAGTTTCCCCCGCTTCTATTACAACGTGAACCCGCAAGAGCCCGACGCGCGATATGGCCAGCTCATCGTGATCACTAAGTCCGCCAAGGAGACTCCGGTATTGGTCAAGACTCTTCGATCCGAACTCCCGGAAGTAGCTCCGGAAGCCCTGGTCATGGTGAAGGAGCTGCAGCAAGGCTCTCAGATTGAGTCGCCGATCGAGGTTCGTATTTCCGGCGACGATATCGACGTGCTAAAGAAGCTCGGCAACCAGGTGGAGGGGATCCTGCGTGAAGCACCAGTCGCGACGTATGCTCGCAACGATTACTACGATGACTCCTGGATGGTGGGCGTGAACGTTCGCCCGGAGGAGGCGAATCGCCTCGGATTGACGAACGCTAGCATAGCGCGGCAACTGGCGGGTGCGTTCTCCGGCTCTCCCGTCACAACTTTTTGGGAGGGTGACCGTCAGGTGGATGTCCTCCTACGGCTCGAGGCCGATCAACGACAGAGCTTCGACGATGTACGGAACGCCTACCTCACCTCAACGCTGACCGGGCAACGCGTGCCGCTTCGTTCGGTGGCGGAACTCAAACCAGCGTGGCAGATCACCCGGATCGTCCGGCGGAATGGCGTCCGGACTCTGACCGTTGGTGGATTTGCCACATCAGGACATTATGGGTCGGAGGTCCTCAAGGCGATCGATCCGAAGGTAAAGGCGATCGCGCTTCCACCTGGGTATCGCATCGAATATGGCGGGGAGATCTACGAACAGAACATCACGTTTCGGCAGATGCTCATTGCACTGGGAATCAGTTTGATGTGCATCTTCCTGGTACTCCTGTTTCAGTTCAAAACAATCTCTGAGCCGCTTGTGGTCATGTCGGCCATTCCTCTTTCGCTGTTCGGCGCCGCGATGGGCCTGGTCGTGACGGGAAATCCTTTCGGCTTCACCAGTTTTATGGGATGCATTGCTTTGTCGGGCATCGTGGTCCGAAACTCGATCATTCTGATCGATTACATCAACGAAAAACGTCGCGCCGGCAACACACTTGAAGAAGCCGCGCTCGAAGCGGGCGAGCGTCGGTTGCGCCCCATTTTCCTGACGACTATGGCAGCGGCGGTGGGCGTGACTCCCATGATTCTGTCTCATTCAAGTCTATGGAGTCCGCTGGCCAGCGTGCTTGCTTCCGGGTTGGTGTTTTCCATGTTCTTCGTTCTTCTGGTTGTTCCTGTACTGTTCGTGATTGTCGAGAAAAGAACCGATCGTGCGCGTGGTCCATCCAAGCTGGCCCCGACAATCGCAGTGATGGCGCTCTGTTTTACCGGCACTTTGCACGCCCAGTCACCGCGGCAACTGACGCTTCCCGAGGCCGTCGATCTTGCCTTGGAGCAGAATTCCGACCTTCGGATCGGCAGAGCAAAGCTCCGTGCAAATCAATATTACGCGGCGGGGACGCGTGCGGACGAACTGCCGCAAGTCAAAACAGATGCCACGCTGTTCGGGATCGCGAGGACGCAAAACCTGACGATTCCGGCCGGATCGTTGGGGGCATTTTCCGGATTCGGCCTGTTGCCGGGATCAGCCGTCATCATTAACCAGGGCAGCCACGATCTCTTCCTTAGCAACACGACCGTGGAGCAGCCTCTTACCCAATTGATCAAGCTTCGAGCAGGCCGTCGTGCTGCCCAAGCAGATGTTAGAGAATCACAGGCCGATCTACGTAAGGCGGAAAACGAGATCGCGTTACAAGTGCGCCAGGTCTATATCGAAATTCTGATCGGGCGGCTCGAAATTCAAGCTATGGCTCTTCGCATTTCCGCCGCCGAACAGAGCTTGAAGGAAAACACCGACGGCGTTTCCACGGGAAGGTTGCTGGAAGTCGCGGCTCTCGGGCAGAAAACGAATCTGCTTCAGAGCAAGTACCAGCTCAGCAAACTCGAGAACCAGATTTCCGATCTGACAGGCGACTTAAACGATCTGACCGGCTTTCCCATCGACACGGAGCTGGAGCTTCAGCCAATTTCGATGGACGCGGAGGCTCCCTTGCTCACAGTGGCCGCATACTGTGAGCTGGGCATTAATCACAATCCCGAAATTCAGGCCGCAATGGAGGCGGCGGAGAAAGCGCGGCAAGGCGTCCGAATCGCTAAGGCAGACTATATTCCTGATGTCGGAGCGTTCGCACAGTACACGTTTCAGAACGGCGTGCCGTTCCTGGTTCACAACAATGGCTCGGTTGGCCTGCGGATGAGTTGGAAAGTATTCGACTGGGGGAAGCGGTCCGCCGCTATCGGAGAAAGAGACGCTCAATTAACGCAGGCTGAAGAGAATGTCCAGCGGCTGAAACGGCGTGTGACGCTGCAGGTGGAAAAGAGCTACCGAAAGCTGGAACTTGTGAAAGAAATGACGACCACAGCTCGCGCCGCACTGGAGCA
>JAOAPR010000205.1 GCA_025463005.1 Bryobacterales bacterium
CAGGATCGTGTCGCCACCCAGTACGTAATGGCGCGCGCGAACTGGACTTCGGAGACGCGCTTCGGTTGGAATCGCGCCGCCCTCGACCGGCTGAACGATTTCTGGATGTCGCTCGATCCTAAGCTGACCGGTACTGCGGATTTGACCGATCCGGCTCGCCGGATCCCCATGTTCACCTTGACGGGAGGGTTCGCCACGCCGACCGCCGAGATTCTCGCCATGCGCGGGCGATCTTTTAGCTTTGAGCAGAAATTCAGTAAGATCTATTCCACCCACAACATCAAGACCGGATTCCGCTGGGGCCGCACGGCCGGCAGCAAAACGAACCCACAGAACCCGAACTATACGTTCCAGACGGTAGCCGATCTTCTGGCCAATGTGCCTAATTCCATGAATCTCCAGTCGGGCCAGCCCCCGCATGATGCGCATATTGATGATTTTGGAGTCTTCATCCAGGACGATTGGCGCGTAAACAAAAGGCTGGTTCTGAACCTCGGGATGCGCTTTGACTTCTACCCAGCGATCAGTTTCCATGCCACAACCAGCCGCCCTGCGGAAATCGTAAACCTGGCGTCGCCTACGGATCTTCGCAAGATGGATTTCGGCGGTCCCCTGGACCCCTTGAAGCCCTACAATTCCGATTGGGGCAATGTCGGCCCGCGCGTCGGCTTCGCCTGGACGCTGGATAAGAAGGGCGATACCGTGATCCGCGGCGGCGTAGGAGTTCTGTACAGCCCGATTCTGTTGGCGCTGATTCAGAACAACATCGCTGACCCGCTGATTGGTGCGGCAACTCAATACAACCGGACTGATCTGGCGGCGCGCGGCCTCAAGTGGGGAAACTACGCGGATGAGATTCAAGCCGCGGTGCGGCGGGACGGCGCCGGCAAGAAGGCGATCTACTCCTTGATCGACCCTAACCTGCGGGCTCCTTACACTATCCAGAGCATGTTCAACGTACAACGCTTGCTCGGCAATTCCTGGATGGTCGAGACCGGTTACATCCGAACGGATGGCCAGAAGTTCCCGCTTAGCCGCCCGCTCGCGAACGCTTTCGACCGCCAAACGGGCGTTCGTCCGAACCCCGCGCTGGGCACACCCAGTGGCGTCTACCTGACCAGCGAGCAGACGATGGTCTATAACGCGCTACAGACGTCGGTGCGCAAGCGATTTTCCAGCAACCTCGGCCTTGGCTTCCATTACACCTACAGCCGTGGCTATGCCGAGCAAGGCGGATCGCTCGCTTCCAGCTTCGTCAACAGCGACTACTTCGTTACCCAGGATTTCTTTGATCCGTTCTATGACCGGAATCCACTTTCGCAGGAAGCCCGGAGCAGGGTTTCAATAGATGCGCTGTACCAGCTCCCTTGGCTCAAGAAGGGCAAGGGCTGGATGACGCAGGCCTTCGGGGGATGGCAGATTTCCAGCATTATCTCCGCGCGCACGGGCGTTCCCCTGCGAGTCACACAGTCGTCAGGGATCAGCAACAGCCGACCGGATTTGGTGGGCAGCTCTCCCGTGTTCGAGAATTACCGCGACACCTTGGTGTATCTGGATCCGACGCAGTTTGCTCGTGTTCCGACGTCGGCGGTGACCACGGCGACTCTTCGTCCGGGCAACGCGAATCCCGGGCTGATCCGGGGCCCTGGCAACGTTACCGTAAACGCCTCGTTCGGCAAGGTCTTCAGCTTCACGGAAGCAACGAGACTTGAAATTCGTCTGGATGCGTTCAACGCGCTGAATCATGTGAACTACAGCAACCCGAACACGAGCATCGTTTCCCCGGACTTTGGCAAGATCCTGACGACCGTTGGTCCACGGACGGCGCAGATTGCCGCTCGCCTGTCGTTCTGAGGACGAGGATTGCTCCCGCGGGCGCAGCGACATATAATGGGCGTGCCTTGTGAGCCTCGCTAACTATAGGGAAAAATTAGGTCTTATCTTGACGACGGCGGCGATGAGCCTGACCGTCGCAACTGTGGTTCAGCCACAGAACACTCCTCCGCCACCCCAGGCGGCGGTGTTTAACCGCTACTGTCTGACCTGCCATAACGCCCGCCTCAAGACCGGTGATTTCGTACTCGACCCGGCGTACTTGAGCGACATTGGCGGGCATGCCGAGGTCTGGGAGAAGGTCGTGCGAAAGCTCCGTTCCGGGGCTATGCCTCCCGCGGGCGCACCTCGTCCCGATAGCGCGACGTACGAATCCACCGCGTCTTTCTTAGAGACGGCACTGGATAAGGCGGCGGCGGTCACACCGAATCCGGGAAGACTGCCTCTGCTGCACCGGCTTACCCGAACCGAGTATCAAAATTCCATTCGAGACCTGCTCGCGATTGACGCGTTACCAAAGGAGATGGACTACTCGCTGCTGCTGCCGGCTGACAATTCCAGCAGCGGGTTCGACAACATCGCCGAGCTGCTGTTCATGTCGCCGACCGTCATGGAGCGATATCTCGACTCCGCGCGGAAGCTCAGCCGATTGGGAGTGGGCGATCCGAAGGCGCCGCTGATGGCCAGTAACTATCGGCTGTCCGCGGAACATTGGCAGGACGCTCGCGTCGAGGAGTTGCCCTTCGGGACCCGCGGCGGAATCGCGATCCGCAGCGAGTTTCCCTTGGATGGCGAATATTTGATCAAAGTCGACGTCGCGGGCGGCGGTCGGGAACAGCACCAATTGGAAATTACCGTTGACGGCGTGCACACCCAGTCAGCCGCGATAGGGGGCGGCGGAGGCAGGGGTCGAGGCGCCCCAGACAAACCCCAGGAGTTTCGCATTCCAGTGAAAGCCGGACCAAGGCTCGTCGGCGTAACCTTCGTTGAACGCAATCAGGCGCGCGATGAAGCCACTCTCCGGCCTCGCATGCGTGCAAGAGGGACGGGGCCCGCCATCGCAAGCGTCTTTATCAGTGGCCCTTATGACGCCAAGGGGCCTGGCGAAACGCCGAGTCGTAGCCGTATTTTTGTTTGCCGCCCTGCGACATCCGCAGAGGACCTTCCGTGCGCCGAGAAAATTCTGTCGACGCTGCTACGCCGGGCCTACCGGCACCCCGTGGTGGATGCCGACCTTCAGGACCTCATGCCCTTTTATACTGCCGGTCGCACGGAAGGAAATTTCGACCTGGGAATCCAGAAGGCGCTGGAACGGATATTGGTGAGTCCCCAATTCCTGTTTCGCATCGAGCGGGAACCAGCCAATGTAAAGCCCGGCACGACCTTCCGGATCACCGATTTGGAGCTTGCGTCGCGGCTTTCGTTTGCGCTGTGGAGCAGTATCCCGGATGATGAGCTTCTGGATATCGCCATAGCAGGCAAATTGAAGGATCCGGTGGTGCTGGAACAGCAGGTGCGGCGTATGCTGGCCGATGCGCGGTCGGAATCGCTAGTGTCGAACTTCGCGGCGCAGTGGCTTTTCCTACGCGACGTCGACGCGAAGCAGCCGGATGAACTATTGTTCCCCAATTTCGACGAGACTCTGCGGATCGCGTTCCGACGCGAAACGGAACTTTTCCTGGATAGCATCCTGAGAGAGAATCGCAGTGCGCTGGAGCTGTTGTCCGCCAACTACACGTTCCTCAATGAGCGGCTGGCCCGGCACTACGGTGTTCCGAATATCGCGGGCAGTTACTATCGTCGCGTCACGTTTCCGGAAAGCAGCGCGCGCGGCGGGCTGTTGGGGCAAGGCAGCATCCTGATGCTGACGTCCTACGCGACACGAACCTCGCCTGTGGTTCGCGGCAAGTGGGTCCTGGAGAATCTTCTTTCCGCCCCGCCGCCCCCTCCTCCGGCGAACGTCCCGGCGCTGAAGACCGAAGCGGAACAGACCGGCAAGGCGCTCACGATCCGGGAAGCCATGGTGCAACATCGGGCTAGTCCAGCCTGCGCCAGCTGCCATGCGCGCATGGATCCCATTGGTTTTGCCCTGGAGAATTTCGATGCGATCGGTCACTGGCGCGAAACGGACAATGATCAGCCGATCAACGTCTCGGGCGTGCTGCCGGACGGAACCAAGGTCGAAGGTGTAGCGGGCCTGAAGCAGGCACTGCTTCGTCACCCGGACGAGTTCGTATCCACGATAGTCGAGAAGCTGCTGATGTACTCGATCGGACGGAACGTTCAATATTACGATGCGCCGGCGATCCGCGCAGTAGTGCGGGATGCAGCGCGCGACGACTACAAGTTTTCAGCATTAGTGGTGGGCGTGATGAAGAGCGCCCCGTTCCAGATGCGACAGGCTCAAGGCGATTAAAGGAGCTCCCAAATGTTCATTACGAGGAAGTCAGTTCCGCGGCGCACCTTCCTGCGCGGTCTGGGTACCACGTTGGCGTTGCCTCTGCTGGACGCCATGGTGCCGGCTCTCTCTGCCAAGTCCGCCAAACCTTCACCGCGCCTGGGGTTCATCTACATCGCGAACGGCGTGATTCAAGACCAGTGGAATCCGACGGCCGTGGGTACCCAGTTTGATCTGCCCGCGATCCTCAAGCCGTTAGTGCCGTTCAAGGGTCAGATGAACATCCTAAGCGGATTGGCTCACCTGCAAGCCGACACGTTTGGCGACGGCACGGGCGACCATCCCCGCGCCTCGGCGGTCTGGCTAACCGGCGTTCACGCCTATGACCGGACTAAGCCCGGAGTGGAAGTACGGCTCGCGACCACCGCCGATCAGATTGCGGCGCAGCACATCGGCAAAGGAACGCAGATCTCATCCATTGAGATGTCCGTGGACGCGCCCACACAAGGGGCTTGCGATTCCGGCGACTGTTTCTACGTGAACACGGTTTCCTGGCGATCGCCGACGACGCCGAACCCGGCTGAAATGCAGCCGCGGGTGATCTTCGAGCGTCTATTCGGAGATGGTGGAGGCGCGGCGTCGCGGCGAGCCCTCGCGAAGAATACGGGCAGCATCTTAGATTCAGTGACCCAGGAAGTGGGACGTCTGGCCAATACTCTGGGCCCGGGCGACCGTTCCAAGCTCAGCGAATATATGGACTCGGTCCGTGAGATCGAGCAGCGCATCCAGAGCACGGAATCCGCAAGCACGCAGTCAATTGACCTGCCGGAACGGCCCCTCGACATTCCCGAGTCTTACGAAGAGCATGTGAAGCTGATGTTCGACCTGCAGGCTCTGGCGTTTCAGGCCGACATCACCCGAGTGTTCAGCATGATCATGTGCCGCGAGTTGAGCTCGCGCACCTATCCGAATATCGGCGTTACCGACGGACATCACGCAGTTTCCCATCATCGCAACGATCCGGATCTGATCGCGAAGAAGGCCAAGATCGATACCTACAACGTCCTGTTATTCACGCACTTCTTGAAGAAGTTGCGGGACACGCAGGACGGCGATGGATCGCTGCTCGATCACAGCCTGATTATGTACGGCGGAGGCATGGGCAATGGGAATTTACACCGGCACGCGGACCTGCCGTGCCTGCTGCTGGGCAACCTCGGTGGCCAATTCAAGACCGGCTATCACCTCAATTATCCTGAGAACACACCGATGTCGAACCTGCTGGTAACAGTGCTCGACAAGGTGGGGGTCCGGATGGACAAGATCGGCGATAGCACCGGCATGCTCCAGCCCGATCCCCTAAGCGTTGGCTAGCGCATTGACGAACTAAGGAGCTTCATGAAAACGTTAGCGATATTTTCGGCATTCCTCGCGGCCATCGCTCTGGTGGTAATCGCGGCCGAACCACCGGCAGCGGCGACTTACGTGGATCATGATAAGGTTGCCGAGACGTTCGCGAAGGGTGGAGCGCTCGCCAAGGGCGACGATTTCACTGCTTCCGTCTTGCGCCGCACCGCAGCGGGCCAAGTGGAGGTTCACGAGAAGGAAACCGACATCTTTTACATCACCGCCGGCGAAGCGACGTTCGTCACAGGCGGAACAATAGTGGGAGGAAAGGTCAGCAAGGCTGGGCAGTTGCTCGGGACCGATATTGAAGGCGGCGTGATCCATCACCTGACCAAAGGCGACATCATCACAATTCCAGCCGGAGTGCCGCACTGGTTCAAGGAAGTGAAGAGCCCAATTTACTACTACATGGTCAAGGTCCTGAGGCCCTAGACTAGCAGTCCGTGCAGAAACCCCGTATAGTGAGGGCCGCTACTCTCCGCGGGTTCCGCGATGGCCCGGAAGTACCTGTGGTGCGCAAGAATCACGTGCGCCTTCACGCCGCGACCGAATCCGGGAAAGCTTCGCGCAATTGCTGGACTACCCAGCCCGAGTTCGGGTGAGCTGAGACGTGGAAATGCAGAATCCGGCGCCGTGCATGCTCGATGACGAACAAGCAATACAGCACCCGGAAGTTCACCGTCGGCACGGTGAAGAAATCCATCGCAACGATGGCCTCGCGGTGGTTCCGCAGAAAAGCCAGCCAGCGTTTTCCGGGATCTCCGCGCAGCTGGACCGCGCGAAGGTATCGAGACACTGATCGTTCCGAAAGCACGAAGCCGAGTTTCAGTAGCTCTCCGTGGATCTTGGGTGCGCCCCAGGATGGATTCTCGCGTGCCCTCCTGCGGATTAGTTCTTGGATTTCGGCGGTGATCTTGGCTCTGCCAGCGGCTGGTCCGCGAGACTGCCAGCGCCAATACAACCGAAATCCTGCGAGACCAGCTCGCCACGGTCTCCGGCTTCACGATCAGCAGCACTTCGGCCCAGCGGGAATCGGTCCACCGGGCTCAGTTTGGGGCGGGGACGCTTGCGCTTCAGAACCGCCACCTGTTGGCGCAACGCCAG
>JAOAPR010000211.1 GCA_025463005.1 Bryobacterales bacterium
GCTGTCTATCGAAAGGCGGAGCGGACTGGGTGGTCACGCGCGCGACACCCCCCGAGCGGGCGGAGCGCGCTGCGTCGGGGGAGGAAGACGCCACCAGACCCCTTGGCAGCCGTACGATCGCGCTCAAATTCGTCCTGACCCGTCTGGATGCCTTCGTCGGTTCACGCGTCGCGGTGAGCGGGCTTCTGATGGGCGAAGGCGGCGTGGACGGGATCAACGTGACGGCGGTGAACCGCGTGGCCCAGAAGTGTCCCTGACGGCTTGAGGCATAAGGTGACGGGCTTGGGTTTCATCCCGGAATACTGTGTCGGCTTTCCCCCTGAATGAGTAGTTGACTGGATTAATCAATGTCGTGACTCGTTCTCCGCCCGATCCGGGCCGTCGCAAAACCTGGCCTAATTTTCCGATGGCCGTGAGACGCGATCAATCACCAATACATCAACAGGCCCCATCGCAGACTCCAATCTTAGTCCGAGCTGATCGGGAAGGGCTGTGAAAATTGAGGGCGGGCCATCGGGCACAGCGGGATCATCCGGTAGGGTGTAGTTGAGTCGCACGTCGAATATGCCGGTAAGGCCAGTTCGGTCGATGACCGGACTCCCAACCTCAAATGTAAGAACTTCGGCGAGTTTCTCCATCTTTATTCCGATGCCTTCGAAATGTCCGCGCTGAACCACCGGATATCGGCCGCAATGTTTGTCTGGAGGCGGGATTGGCTTGTCGGGCGTCACTGGCACGCAGGCACCATCTGGAGTTTCCTTCAACCGTAGCCCCTTCTTATCAACAGACATGTAGTAGATCGTCTCTTGCCGTTGCTCAAAGTGGGCCTTCAATTGGAAACGCTCAGCGAGCATTGCCTGCACCATCTGGCGATATCGCTGATCAGAAACGGACGATTCACTGCTAGTTGCCTCGACGTCATATCTCTCATCTTCGGACCAGCGTGGCCCACCGCGAACGTGGAGAAGATCAACCTGATATGCAACGGTCAACATCTCCGTCAATGTGACGTTCGTGTACTTCATGCGCCCGCCGCGCAGCGGAGGATTGGCGGCAAAGTTGGAAGACGCATTGTTGCGCCTGACTGCTACGACATCGAAGCGCGCAGGGCTTTCGGCCGGTTGCCCGAGTGCGACATTCGAGATCACAAACACGAAGAAGAAAGTCAAGCGAGAGATTTGCATTGAGTAGGCGCGCAAACCGCGCATTAACAGCCTATCAAGGATTTGAACGCAGTTAGAACCCTGTAAGTCGCGTAGTATTTGCTGATCCCGCTTCCATGTCCCTAACAGCTTGAGAATCGGCAAGTGACACGCCCGCTGCGGGAGCAGCGGCGGTTAATGAAAAAAGGGCACGTTTCTCTCGAAGCGCGCCCTTCTCAATATCCAAGTAAGACTTATCAGAGAGCACAGGCGCCGCCGCGCTCGCAGACACAAGAAAATCTCGCGGGGGCTTCCGTTGTGCGCGCTTACCTAAAGATCGACTCTACCGGTGCTCGCTCCCAGCTTATCGATCTCCGCGCCGCTCAGGTGCGCCATTGCCAGCAGCAGGTTCGCGGTGGGCGTATCCTTCGCGACGATGTGACGGTTGCCTTTGAGCCGGCCGTGACCGCCGCCCACAATTACTGCGGGCGGATTGTTCCGGTCGTGAGCGTTGCCGTTGCTCATGCCGCTGCCCCAATACAGAACCGCGTGATCCAGCAGCGTACCGTCGCCCTCTTTCGTCGCCTTCAGCTTCTCGAGGAACTCCGTGAACTTCACGATCTGGTACGTGGCGATCTTGGCGTACTTCGCGAGCTTCTCCGGATCATTACCATGATGCGAGATGGTGTGGTGCTGCTCGGGAATGCCGATGTGCCCGTACGCGCGGTCGCTGGCTTCATGACCGGTCATGAAAGTGAAGACGCGGCTAATGTCGCCCTGATACGCCAGGTGCATCAGGTTATAGGTAATGGTCATATGATCGTCGAACGCATCCGGCAAGCCGATGGGAGCTTCCGGATTCCCGGTGATGGTGTTGAGACGGCTTTCCATACGTTCGAGCTGCTTCTCCACGTCACGAATGTTGCCGAGGTACTCGTCGAGGATGGCGCGATCGGTCGCACCCAGCGAGCGTTTCAGTTTCGCGGTTTCCTCGGTTACCGAGTCGAGCAGGCTCTGCTTTTCCTTCAGGCGGGCAAAACGCCGCTCGGTCGAATCCGTCTCGCCGAACATTCGCTCAAAGGTGACGCGCGGATTGATCCCGACCGGCAACGGGCTCGAGTCGTCGCGCCACGACAGCGTATTGAAGAACGTGCACGCGAAGCCGTCGCAGGCCCCGACAGCGGTTCCCATGTCCTCCGTGCCGACTTCGATCGACCGCAGCGGCGTATCGCCGGCTACTTGGTCCGCGATGAACTGGTCGACGGTTTTCTTCGATTCAATCTTTCCGAAAGAGTCGCCCCTCCCGTCGCGGCGGACGGCCGGCCCAACGCCGTTCAGGAAAGCCGAACTGGCGCCCAGGTGGACCGACTCGCCCCACGGCGCTTTCATCTTGCTGACTGTCACCAGTTGATTGCGGAACGGTTCCAGCGGCTGCATCACCGTCTTGAACGCGAAGTTGCTCCCCTCGGCCTCAGGATGCCAGGTGTCGGGATACACGCCGCACGGGAAGTAGACCGCGCCGAACCGGAACGGCGACGTCGGCGCCGCGGAGAGGGCCGGAATCATGGCGTCCAGGAATGGCAGTGCGACCGTGGCGCCCATAGTACCCCGCACGAACGCGCGGCGCGAAAGATGCTTCTTCGTGATGATCATGGCTTCTCCTTGTTTGTTCCAGCAGTGTTTGGTACAGCAACGTTGTTCGATCGTGCAACTTTAACGGTATTTCCCGGCACGCTGACGTTTTCAGCCGATTCCGGCACCGCTTCCAACTTCGTGCGCATCTGGAAAGGCGCGCTCTCGACAATTCCCATGACGATGGAAGACAGCCGGTAATCATTCTGCGCGGCTTTCTTCACGATCCGGCGAACCACCGGCATGTCGCTCGGCTCGAGGCCCCGGCCCAGCGCGTAGGTCAGCATCTTTTCGGTGACGAGGGTCACGAAAGCGTTGGGGCGGCTCAGAATCGCCTCCCGCAGCGCCACCGGACCGTTGACTTGCGACCCGTCCGCGAGCGTACCCGCGACGTCGAGCGGCGCGCCATCGGGATCTTTATCGCGCCACTGCCCCACCGAATCAAAGTTCTCGAGAGCAAACCCCGGAGGATCGATCACGCGATGGCAGCCCGCACAAGGCTGGTTGGTCCGGTGCAATTCCAGCTGCGCGCGAACAGTCTTCACAGCCGCCGGCGCCGCCTTGTTGCTTTCTTCCAGCGTTGGGACATTCGGCGGAGCCGGAGGAGGCGGCGTATTGAGGAAGGTAGTCAGCACGTACTTCCCGCGGAAAACCGGTGAGGTTCTCGTCGCGACGGAAGTCATCGAGAGAATGCTCCCTTGCCCCAGCAGACCGCGACGATTGGGATCGGTGAGCTTCACGCGCCGGAATTGCGGGCCGTAAACGCCCTTGATGCCGTAATTTCTGGCGAGCCGCTCGTCGACGAAAGTATAGTCCGCATTCAAGAGTTCAAGAGTGCTGCGGTCCTCGCGCAAAATGTACCCAAAGAAGAGTTCGGTCTCCTTGCGGAATCCTTTACGCGTGTTGTCGTCGAAATCGGGGAACAGCAGCAGGTCGGGAGCGACCTTGGCCTCTAGATTGCGAAGCTGCAGCCACTGTCCCGTGAAATTTTCGACCAGGGCGTCGGTGCGCTCGTCCCCGAGCATGCGGTGCACCTGCTCGGCAAACACTGCCGGCTCCCGCAGCCGCCCGGCCGCCGCCAGGTCCAGCAGTTTTTCATCCGGGATGCTGCTCCACAGGAAGAAGGACAGGCGCGAGGCGAGCTCGACATCGCTCACCGGATGCGCTAGTCCGGCGCGGGCAGTGGCCGGATCCTTCTCGATTCGATACAGGAAGTTCGGGCTCGACAGAACGCGCGCCACCCCGGCGCGAATTCCATCGTCGAAATTGCCGCCGCTCTGTCTTGACCGTTTGTAGAACGACATCGGCGCCTCGACGTCCGCGGGGGTGACAGGACGCCGGAACGCCCGGCGTGCCAGATTCGAGAGGATCTTGGTCGCGCAGCCCGTCTCGTCCAAACTTGAGCTTTTCGCCGCAGGATGACACACAAAGAGCCGTTCCCGGCTGGGACCTTCGCCGACGCCGCGCACGTTGTACGGGCCGTCGATCGATACCGTTTTGAGCCTCGGCAGGCCGCCGATCATGTGGACTTCCTGGCTATCGCGCCGCGCCGGCTCCCAGACGTCCTGCAGCTGGAACGGCCGCTCCTTCCACGTGAACCCGACATCGTGAGGACCGGCCGTGACCCGCACGCGTCCGGTCATCCTCTTGTCAATAATGGGCTGCGCCGCGGCCAAATCGGCGGCCTGCATCTCGTGGTCTTTGGGACCGCCAATCGGCGCCGTATACACTTCGGTGCCATCCACCGTGATCACGAAGGTGTTGGGCGTCTCATTTCCTTCTACGCCGGCATAACCTTCCTGTACGCCGCGGACGAGCCGGCCCGACAGTTTATACTCAGCGTCCGCCGGAAACACGTGACGGATCACCGTGCCGCCCATGGTTCCGAGAGGCAGGCCGTCTATATATCCGTTCTGGCTGAATTCGCGGCTGATCGAATGCTCGGTTGTCCCTGGCTTCACCTTGGGATCGCCCACCGCCATCGCGGCGACGCGCTGGGCGGCGGTCAAGTATCCCTCCAATAGCAGCGGCGAAGTTTTGAGCGACGTTGCAATGTTGTCGAAGCCGAACTCCGCGCCGTCGGTCGGCAGCAGCTCGGACACGTCGATGTCGACGGCGAGAAGATCGCGGACCGCGTTTGCATACTCGGCGCGATTCAGGCGATGGACCACGAAACGGCCCGGCGTGCTTTTGCCTTCCCAGGCACGGTCGAGCGACGCGGCCAGCCAGCCCGTAAAGCCCGCGTACTCGGCCTCCGTTGGACGCGGCGTGCCGGGAGGCGGCATCGCCCGCACACTCAGTTTCCGGAGGACTCGCTCCCAGGTTCCGGCATGGCCTACCAGATCGTCGAAACCCGCCCCTTCGAGATTGACCGGACCCGCCGCCGGATTCGCGGTGCGTGCGTTGTGACATGAAACGCAGTACTTATCCAGCAGCGCGCGGTATTTGACAGCGTCCGCGGTTGGGCCGGCCTTGGCCGTTGCGGCTGGCGCGGAGCGAACCGGAACTGCAACTGGCCGCCGAGTCTCGCTCGCGGTCTGCGCTACTAGCGCTGCGGCAATACCGCAGATCAGCGCCGCCGAGAGTCCGATCTTCATCATCCACGCGCTTTTCAAACAGGCGCTCATCGAATTCTTCACTGTTCGCTCGTTACCGGGGGCGGATTGTCTTTCTTTTCCTTATCCGACTTTTCCTTATCCGCGCCCTCCTTCTTGGCTGGAGCCGCTAGCGGAGGAGGTTGAGGCGCCGGATCGTTAGGCCCAAGGTGCATCAGCTCCCGCAGGGCCGCGACGACCTCCTCTTTCGAATTGCGCTTCGGCTTGTACACGTCCAAGTCGCCCATGTCGGCGGGGTTCGGCTTTTTAGGTGCCTCGGCCAGAAGCAGGGGCGTCAGATTGTCCTTGTTGACGGCGTCCAGCTTTGCCCCGGCGGCTGCAAGCGCACGAATCATCCCTACATGCTCCTCTTGCACGGCCTGATGGAGCGGCGTTGAGCCATCGGACGCTGTAGCGTTCGGATTGGCCCCGGCGGCCAGGAGCAGCTTGAGAGCCTCGAGCGGATCGCGGGTGCCGGGCTCGCGGAAGGTCGGCGGACCAATGCGGGTGAAACCGGGCCCTCCGGCGATCGGTGCGCCCTGGCCACCTTTTATGGCGGCCATCACGGGCGTCCGGCCGACGTTCGGATTCGGCCGGGCAGGAGCTTTGCCGTCCTTAGGCTTGATTGCGCTCGGGCTCCACTCGATCTCCGCCCCTTTGGCCAGCATCAGCTTCAGGATCTCCACATCGGCCGCGGACGCCGCGCGGTAAAACGGCGAACTGTTGATCGACGCCCCGCAGCATAGTGTGGTCGAGTGTAACGCGCCGATGAACGGCTTGTTCACGTCCGCGCCGACGTCGAGAAGCACCTTAACCAGACCCAAGGCTGTCAGATTGTTCGGATGGTTGGGCTGCAGCCGTGCGCCATCATGCGCGCGCATGTCGGTGGTGGCGTCGTGCATGTCAACCGCGTAGAACAAGGCTCCATCGTTGGGATCGGCGCCGAGGTCGATCAACTCTTTGGCCAGATCGAAGCGGTCATTGACGATGGCGACGATGGTCGCGGTGGCACCATCGGCGTTGGTCAGCTTGGGATCGGCGCCGCCCTGGATCAGGGCCTTGGCGACATCCCCGTGTCCGTTACGAACGGCGAACATCAGGGCCGTAAAGCCACCTGAAGGATGGTCCGCGTTCTTGCGCTCGGTGATCAGGGAGACGTGGCCCTTGAGGTTGGGATCCGCGCCAGCGGCCAGCAGCGCCTTCACAACTTCCAAGTGACCTTCGGCGGCAGCCCACATGAGCGCGGTCTCTTCCTGAAACGGATCCACGGCGTTGACGAACGAGCCTTTAGAAAGCAGTAATCGGACGGCGTCCACGCGACCGGTGCGCGACGCAGCCATCAACGGCGTCTCGCCCTCAGCGTGCCAACGCGTCGGCTCCGCTCCCGCATCGAGCAACGCTCGCAGGACCTCGACGTCGCCGTTGCGGCTGGCTTGGAGAAGGGGAGTTACGCCGTAATGATTAGCGGCGTCAACCGCGGCCCCCGCGGCCAACAGCTCCTTTGTCATTTCCGCGTTCGAGCGGTAGGCCGCCCACAAGAGCGCAGTGGAGCCGTCGTTGGCGGGCGCATTCACATCCGCGTGCTCCTTGATCAGTCTGCGCACCGCAGCCAGATCATCAGCCCTGGCCGCGTCCGCCACGGCGGCTACGTTGGAAGCTGCATGCAGAAGGACGGTGGGTCGCATGAAGACGAACCCAAGCAGCAGCGGCAGGCACCACACGTGTTTTGCAGTCGCTCTTCTCGCCGATTGCATCGCTACTCCTCCCTATTCACTCGCACAACCATATCGTCTTGAAAGATATATCACTTAGACGAATGGTGCAAGGGGGGCTCACTTCCGGAATCGGGCACTACGTTCCGGGCCGCTTTCTCCAGAGACGGTAAGGCCAAAGTGCGGCGGTCTCCTGAAGCTTGGCATGCTGGACTTACCCGAGTCTTGATCGAGTATATTAAGCTAAATCAGTCATATGCCGCTCCAGCTCCTCCGGGCCAAGAGAACCCCTAGATTCCTTTCGAACTACAGATCATACTGGCGCTGGGAGCTGCACATACCGGCCATGACAATCATCTAAGGAGGTCGCCGAATATGGGTTCGACCAGACGCACCATACTGGCAGCGGGAGCCGCGGCAGCGGCAACGGCCGCCGTGCCGCGCGCATTTGCGCAGCAGGCGGGCCAAGGAGGAACTGGCAAGTTCTACGAAAAAGGCTCCGTTCGCATCCACTATGAGGAGGCCGGGTCTGGTTTCCCGCTGATGCTGCTTCCCGGTGGGGGATTGAACTCGACCATATCCTTCTTCACCGGCAACTCGCCCTTCAACGCCATTGAGGAGTTCAAGGGACAGTATCGCTGCATCACAGCAGACCTGCGCAACGCCCCCACCGGCCAGTCCACCGGCCCTGTCGAGGTCGACCGGCCGTGGGATTCCTACGCCGACGACCAGCTCGGCCTGATGGATCATCTGGGCATCGACAAGTTCATGGTGATGGGTTTCTGCATTGGCGGTCCCTTCATCTGGAGTCTCTTGAAGCGCGCGCCGAATCGTATTGTCGCGGCCGTGCTGGCGCAGCCCGTGGGGTGGCGTCCGGAGATGCGCGACCCCATGTACCCCGGCACATTTTGGAAGACCTGGGGTCCGGCGCTGACCGCCCAGCGGCCCGAGATCACGATGCCGATGGTCGACAAATTTGTGACCAGAATGTTCAGCACCAACCCCGACTTCGTCTTCACCGTGACACGGGATTTCGTGCGTGGTTGCCAAAACCCGATACTGGTCCTGCCGAATGACGCCCCGGCTCATCCATACGCCGTCGCCATGGGAGTGCGCGATGCTCGCGCCGAAAGCCGAAGTGAGCATCTTCCCCTGGAAAGAGCCCAAAGAGCGGATTCCCCTGGCGGTGCGCCAAATTCATTCTTTCCTTAAGGCGCATCGGCCTGCTTAGACGGGGTGTCCATACGACAGGGCCGAGGCGGGCGCCAGTTTGACATTTCCGGAAGGTTGGCAACTCTTCCACTACTTTTTCCTGACGTTAACTTCCGGATGCGCCGTAATCCAGGACATAGAACATCGGCGAGTGGAAGCATTGGGTTGTCCGTCACCAAAATTCCGCCACACCACAGAATCATCGGTTTAGGCGTGTGATACAACGGCAGGTTCATGCCCCGATTTATCCTTGATCTGGTGACTGCTGTACGAGTCTTCTTCATGTGTCGAACCGATCTGGC
>JAOAPR010000176.1 GCA_025463005.1 Bryobacterales bacterium
CGCGACCAGATCTCCAGACGCAGCGGCTTCGTCGCCTTGGACGAATCGATCCCGAGCAGGTTCACGCCGCGCAGGATGAACGGGAATACGGTGGTATTGAGGGCCGCGCCGCCCGCCAGCCCGCACGCCGCAACGCTCCCGTGGATCTCGAGCGATCGCAGCACCGCCGCGAGCGTGTCGCCGCCCACCGAATCGATCGCCGCCGCCCAGCGCTCACTGTCGAGGGGGCGCTTCGATGGAGCTGCCAGATCCGTGCGCTTCAGCATTTCCGACGCCCCCAAGCTCCGCAAATAATGATGCAGCTCGGGGCGGCCGGTTGAGGCCGTTACTTTGTAGCCAAGATTCGCAAAGAGTGCGATCGCGAGGCTGCCGACACCGCCCGCAGCCCCCGTGACCAGCACTTCGCGGCCTCCCGGCTTGAGTCCGTGCTTCTCGAGTGCGAGTAGGCTCTGCATCGCGGTGAAACCGGCTGTTCCTATGCCCATCGCAGACACCAGCGTCATCCCCTTGGGAAGCGGGACGATATACTCGGCGTTCAGCCGCGCCAGTTGCGCGTAGCCACCCCACATCGTTTCCGACGTTCCGCATCCGGTGACCACCACTTCATCACCCGGCTTGAATTCAGGCGAGCTCGATTCTTCTACGGTTCCCGCGAAATCGATGCCCGGAATCATGGGAAACGTGCGAATCACACCGGGTCTTCCGGTAACCGCAAGGCCGTCCTTGTAATTCAGGCTGGAGTAAGCGATCCGCACCAAAACTTCGCCGGGCGGAAGCGCTGAGCGCTCCAGTTTCTGAATGGAAGCGGAAGGGTTTCCACCGTCCTGGGTAACAAGAATCGCCGTGAATGTCGTCACTGCAGGTATCATAGTCCCTTTACATGCAACAACACCAAAGTTCCTCACGCCCCTACTTGCCTATCCTGCTGGTGTTATTCGTCGGAAGCGGCTGCGCGGCGCTGATTTACGAAATCGTCTGGTTCCAGCTCCTGCAGCTCGCGATTGGTTCGTCTGCGGTATCGCTCGGCGCTTTGCTGGGGACCTTCATGGGCGGAATGTGCCTGGGCAGCATCCTGCTACCGAAGAAAATCTCGACGCGGCACCATCCGCTGCGCGTGTACGCCTACCTCGAGCTGGGGATCGGAGTCCTGGGCCTGCTTGTCTTGTGGGCGATTCCGGTTCTGGACCGGGTCTACGCCGCGGTCGCGAGCATCGGACTACAAGGCGTTTTCCTGCGAGCCGTGGTGGCGGCCGTATGCCTCCTGCCGCCCACGCTCCTGATGGGCGCATCACTGCCCGCAATGGCGCGTTGGATCGAGACCACGCCAGAGGGTATCTCCTGGTTGGGACTTTTCTACGGCGGCAACATCGCGGGCGCGGTGCTCGGGTGCCTGCTCGCAGGATTTTACCTGTTGCGCGTCTATGACATGGCGTTCACGACCTACACGGCCGTGTTCATCAACGCCGCGGTGGGCGGAATCGCGCTCCTGCTGGCCCGATCAGCAGAATATAAGCCCAGTCAGGCGGTCTTTCCCGCAGTCCCGCTGCGGGCTAAAGACGCCAAGACCGTATACCTCGTGATTGGGATCTCGGGTCTGTGCGCCCTGGGCGCGGAAGTCGTCTGGACCCGCCTGCTGGCGACCATGATGGGCGCGACGGTGTACACGTTCTCGGTGATTCTCGCGGTGTTCCTGGTCGGACTCGGGATCGGCAGCAGTGCCGGAGCATTGATCGCGCGATCGACCGTCCGGCCGCGCGTGGCCCTGGGACTCTGCCAGTTCCTGGCGGCTGCGGGCGTCGGATGGACCGCGTTCATGCTGGCCGATTCGGTTCCGTATTGGCCCGTGAATCCCATCCTGTCGACCAGTCCGTGGTTCAACTTTCAGATCGACCTGGTGCGATGTTTCTGGGCCGTGCTACCCGCCACACTTATGTGGGGCGCGAGCTTTCCCCTGGCTCTCGCGGCCGTGGCAGCCCCGGGCGAAGATCCCGGGCGATTGGCCGGCGAAACCTACGCAGCGAATACAGTCGGCGCGATTCTCGGTGCGCTGGCGTTCAGCATCGTGATCATACCCCTTGCAGGAACTAGAAATGCAGAAAGAATGCTGATGACCCTCTCCGCGATCGCGGCGCTGATGGCGCTCGCTTATCTGGGTAAAGCTTCCGCGGGACACCTGATCGCGGGTTGTGTCGTGATCGCGCTGCTCATCCGCACGGTCGATGAAGTTCCGTGGCTGTCCTTGGCGTACGGCCGCCGCAGCATCACCACCACCGACGCCGGCGAGCCGCTCTATATTGGCGAAGGCATGAACTCGTCCGTAGTGATCTCGCAACTTCCCAGCGGGCAGCGCTATTTCCACGTCAGCGGGAAAGTGGAGGCTTCGACGGAACCTTTCGATATGCGGCTCCAGCGCATGCTGGGGCACATTTCAGCGCTGGTCGTAAAGGATCCGCGCTCGGTGCTGATCGTCGGCTTCGGCGCGGGCGTCACGGCGGGATCGTTCACCACTTATCCCGAGATCATGAGGATCGTGATCTGCGAAATTGAGAAGCTGATTCCGCCCGCCGCAACGCAGTATTTCGGCGACGAGAACTACCATGTGCTGCAGGATCCTCGCACTGACATTCACTTCGACGACGCCCGGCACTTCGTGCTGACCACCCCTGAGAAGTTCGACATCATCACCTCAGATCCAATTCATCCTTGGGTGAAGGGGGCCGCGACGCTGTACTCGAAAGAGTATTTCGAGGAGTGCAAGCGGCATCTCAAGCCCGGGGGCGTGATCACGCAATGGGTGCCGCTGTATGAGAGCGATCCCGAAACGGTGAAGAGCGAGATCGCCACGTTCTTCGATGTTTTCCCCAGCGGGACAATCTGGGCCAACGACAACAACGGCCAGGGCTACGACGTAGTTCTGCTGGGACAAGTTGAGCCTACCAAGATCGACGTGGACGCGCTGCAAGCCCGCCTGGATCGCGCGGACTACGCGACCGTGCGCTCTTCGTTGCAGGTAGTGGGGTTCCCGAACGCCTTGAGTCTGTTGAAGACGTATCTCGGTCGCGCGTCTGACCTGCGTCCGTGGCTGGCGGGCGCGCAGATCAACCGGGATATCGATTTGCGGCTTCAATATCTGGCCGGCATGGGCGTGAATAATTTCAGCGCGGGCGCAATCGCAGCAGAGATTGCGCGGGTCCGCGAATTCCCACCGGATATGTTCACCGGCTCATCGGAAGCGATCGGGGAACTGCAGGGCTCGCTCGTGCGGTTCTAAGGCGGCCAAGCCCGCCTCCCACGAACAAAATGGGGACAGTGATCCAGTGTGCCGTGCGAAATTCCCTTGATAAAGGAGCGTTCCCGGCCGGGACACCGGTGGCTGTCCCCATTTTGTCCCCCTATTGCCTCCTATGAGGCTTCAAATATCAGACTTGTGCAGGTCACTCCGGCTTCGGCCTTGAGCAGCTCAGAGTTGTCGATCGTGCGAACGCGGAAGCCTGAGTGCTGCAGCAATTCGCATGTGCGCGGGAAAGGGGCGGGCATTAGAACTGTATCGCCGATGCGCAACGCATTCGCCCCGCGGGGCTCGTCATTAGGAATGTTCAAAATTTTCAGACTACAGAGAGCATCCGGATCCATCCAGCCGCGGTTGGCCAGCACCGTGTCGTCACCGATGTAGCAGCAGGCGCTTTTAAGATGCAGGCAACCGCGTACCTCGACCGGCACCACGAAATACCCGAGCGGATGCACGATCGCGGCCAACTGCTGGATTCCAGCAACGTTCGTTCGCCGTGAGTAACCCACGTAGAGCGTCTTGCCGACGCGCATCACGTCGCCGCCTTCGAGCATTCCGGGGTCGTCGATGCAACGCAATTCCCGATACGGCGCGAGAGCTCGCGCTAAGGTCTCGACCTCGCGTCGCCGCGACAAGGCGCCCATGCGTGTGATCACCGCGATCTCATCCAGCACGATCGCGGGATCCTCCACGAAGACGCTGTCGGGAAGATCCGGCTCCGCAGGCAGCGTCTCAACGTGCAGTCCGAGTTCCGCTAAACACTCCTGGTATTGCCGGTGCTGCTCCTCCGCGAGCGCCAAATCAATCGGCTGGCGATCCAGGAATTCGAGCTCGCAGCTCGCAATCGCCGGGCTAACCTCGCGGGTAAGCGCCCTCAACATTATTTACTCGCGGATACCTCCAGGACCGATTCCCAAGTAAATCGGACGAAGCTGTAAAGCGACGATTCCAGCAGCCGCTCGACGTCGCTGTGCGCGCCATAGTTGGTGCGGTCCGCATCGCTCGAGGCCGGCCCGATGCCGTAGCTCTGAACCCCTTTCGCGCGCAGAAAGGCCATGTCGGTAGCGCCGGTCAGCATGGTCGGAAGGGTCACGGAGCCCGGGTACAACCGCTTGCTGACGGTCTCCAGCGCACGGAACATTTCGTTGTCGAGGCGCGAGGGAGGCGTCGGAGGCCGCTCACCATCCGTCAAGCGATCGATTTTCACGGCCGGATCGCCGATCAGGCGCCGCATCTGATCGAAGAAAGCGTTCTGGTCCTCACCTGGGGCCATGCGGATGTCGATGGTGGCTTCCGCCTGTGACGGGATCACGTTCATGCGGAATCCTGCATTGAGGATCGTCGGCACCACCGAAGTTCGCAGCATGGAGTAGTGCATCGGCTCGTTCTCGGCCAGATAACGCTGGACTGACGCGGTGCGGGCGGAATCGGTGATTCCGTTGTAGCGGGCGCCCACTTCCGGCGAGCTGATAGCGGCCAGCCGCTCGAAATAGGTTCTGGTGGTGTCGTTCAGGCGCAGCGGAGTTTCCCACGTGCCGATCTTAGCCACCGCCGCCGACAAATGTACCAGCGCATTATCGGTTCGCGGAACCGATCCGTGCCCGGACGTTCCATTCACCACCAGTCGAACCCGGCGCGGCAGTTTCTCGGTGGTCGAGACCGTCATCGCCGTGACGCGCCCGCTACTGAGGATCGCGCCTCCGCCTTCGGTCAGGCAATACTCGGCATCGATCTGGTCGAAGTGCTGATTCACCATGAACTCGATTCCCGGCGTGGTGGTTCCCTCTTCGCCCGATTCGGCCAGGAAGATCACGTCCCGATCGAGCTTCGTGCCCGTCCGTTTCAGCATCAGCATGAGCATCAAATTCGCCGCGAGCTTATCTTTATCGTCCACGGTGCCGCGACCCCAGATATAGCCGTCCTTGCGGATCGCCCCGAACGGATCCACCGGCCACTTTTCGCGCTGCACGCCGACCACGTCGGTATGGGCCATCACCAGAATCGGGCGCTTGGCGCCGGTACCCTTGATGCGCGCGACCAGGTTGGCCCGCGTAGGATCGAGCGCGAAAACCTGGGACGGAATGCCCTCGGCGTCGAAAACTTTCTTAAGGTAATTAACTACCAGGGTTTCGTTCCCGGGCGGATTGCTCGAGTCGATCTGGACCAGAGCGCTGTAGTGGCGCAGGATCTCGGCTTCCTGCGCTTTCCAGTCGATGGCGGGCGTTTGGCCGGTCGAAATGCTGGCGAAAAGCACAACCGCGGCTGCGATTCTCATGATTTATCATAAGCGCCTTCGCTGAAGGGCTACCACCCTTGCTTCCTGCATGCAGCTGGTATAGCTTTAGGATGTTCGAGATATGGCCCGAACGATCATATTCAAAGCTGTGCCTTTAGGGATCGTTGCCCTGGGGTTCGGCTATTTGCAGACAGCCCAGCCGCAACAGGCGCCTCAGCCACCCTCACAGCCGTCACAGCGCGCTCTGCTGGATCAATACTGCGTCGGCTGCCACAATCAGCGCCTGAAGACGGCCGATCTCATGCTTGATAAAGCAGATCCGGCCAACCCCACCGCTGATACGGAGCTTTGGGAAAAGGTGATCCGCAAGCTGCGCGCCGGGGCCATGCCCCCACAGGGTGTTCCGCGCCCCCCGGCGGCCGCCGTTGACAGTTTTGCTTCATACCTCGAAACCTCGCTCGATCAGGCCGCAGCCGCTAAGCCGAATCCCGGTCGCGCGACCTTGCACCGCCTGAACCGCGCCGAGTACGGCAACGCCGTCCGCGATCTGCTCGGCCTGAAAGTTGACGTCGCTGCGCTGCTGCCGCCCGACGATGAGAGCTACGGGTTCGACAACAATGCCGATGTGCTCGGTCTGTCGCCCGCGCTACTGGAGCAGTACGTGACGGCATCGTCGAAGATCGCCCGCCTGGCTGTGGGCGATTCCGATATCGGGCCAGTGGCGTCCACCTATCGCACCCGCCCCGATCTCTCGCAGGACAGCCGCGTGGAAGGCCTGGGGCTCGGCACGCGCGGTGGTCTACTGGTGCATCACAACTTTCCGCTGGATGGGGAATATACGTTTAAGGTCGTCCTGGCGCGCAACACAGTGGACGTGATTCGCGGCCTGGAGGAAGAGCACCAGCTCGAAATCACCGTTGACGGCGAACGAGTTCAGCTCGTCACCATTGGCGGCAAGGAAGACAGCGACGCGCTGGTCAAGAATCCCACCGATCAACGTGTGGTGATCGAGACTCGCATGATGGCGCGCGCCCAGATCAAGGCCGGACCCCGCACAGTCGGCGCCACCTTCCTCAAGAAAAACTCCGCTGAGAACGATTACATCCTCCAGCCGTTCCAGAGGATCACGCTTGATCCGGTGAACGAGGTCGGATTGCCGCACATCGAGAACTTCATCATCGCGGGTCCGTATAAAGCCACCGGTCCCGGCGACACGCCCAGCCGGCGCAACATTTTCGCCTGCCAGCCTGGCGCCGGCAAAGAAGACGTTACCTGCGCGCGGGAAATTCTTTCGACCTTGGCGCGGCATGCGTATCGCAGGCCTGTTACGGACAACGACCTCGAGCCGCTGCTCAGCTTCTATCAAGCGGGGCGCAATGCAGGCGGCAGCTTCGACGAAGGCATCGAGCGGGCGCTGCGGCTGATTCTCTCCGATCCGCAGTTCATCTTCCGCTTCGAGCGCGATCCCGGGACGATTGCCCAGGGTTCGGTATATCGCCTCAGCGATCTGGAGCTCGCCTCGCGCCTGTCGTTCTTCCTGTGGAGCAGTATTCCCGATGACGAGCTGATCAACGTCGCCAGCCCGGGCAAGCTCAAGGATCCGGCGGTGCTGGAGCAGCAGGTCCGGCGCATGCTGGCCGATCCGCGCTCGGAATCGCTGGTGACCAACTTCGCCGCCCAGTGGCTCTTCTTGCGGAACATGAAGAATACTTTCCCCGATCCGCAGGAGTTCCCCGACTTCGACGATAACCTGCGCCAGTCTCTGCAAAAGGAAACCGAGCTGTTCGTGGGCAGCATCTTCAAAGAGGATCACAACGTTCTGGATCTGCTCAACGCGAACTATACGTTCGTTAACGAGCGGGTTGCGCGGCACTATGGGATTCCAAACGTTTACGGAAGCCGTTTCCGCAAGGTGACGCTGACGGATGATAATCGCAGGGGACTGCTGGGGCAGGCGAGCATCCTGGCGGTGACTTCGCACACCACGCGCACTTCTCCGGTGGTTCGCGGCAAATGGATCTTGTCGAACCTTTTGGGAACACCGCCGCCCCCTCCTCCTCCGGATGTGCCCGCGCTTAAGGAAAACAGCGAAGGCGGGAAGCCCCGCACAGTTCGCGAGCGCATGCAGGAGCATCGTGCGAACCCGACCTGCGCGAGCTGCCATAACATCATGGACCCGCTGGGCTTTGCGCTCGAGAATTTCGACGCGACCGGCCGGTGGCGGTCGACCGATTCTGGCGCGCCTGTGGATACAGCGGGAAAACTGATTGACGGAACTGCCGTGAACGGTCCGGCCAGCCTGCGCGAGGCGCTGCTGAGCCGTCCGGACGTCTTCGTCCGCACGTTGACCGAAAAACTGATGATCTATGGTCTGGGCCGAGGGCTCGACTACAACGATATGCCGGCGGTCCGGTCGATTAACCGCGAAGCCGCCAAGAACGACTACCGTTTTACGTCGGTGATTCTGGGGATCGTCAAGAGCACCCCCTTCCAGATGAAGACCAAAGCCGATACCGAAGGCAAGAATAGCGTTTATTGAGGAGGCCGGAACCATGAGGTTCGTCACCAAGAAGCATCTGCCGCGCCGGACATTTTTGAAGGGTGTAGGAACCACGCTGGCTCTGCCGCTGCTGGACTCCATGATTCCAGCGCTGACGGCGCAGTCCAAGACGGCGGCTCCGCTACAGCGGCTCGGATTCGTGTACATTCCTCACGGCGCGGTGATGGACAAATTCACCCCCGCCGCCACGGGATCCGGTTTCGAGTTCACTCCGATCCTGCAGCCTCTGGAAGCTCATCGCGACCACGTGCTGGTGCTCAGCAACCTGTGCCATCACCAGGCCGATTCGCTCGGAGACGGCGGCGCCGATCACGCTCGCGCCAGCGCCACATTCCTCAACGGCGTCCATCCCAAGCGGACGGAAGGCGAAGACGTGCGCGCCGGCAAGACCATCGACCAGATCGCCGCGGAAAAGATCGGGCAAGATACCCGTTATCCGTCCATCGAAATCGCCACCGAGGATATGACCGGACTGGTGGGCGCCTGCGACACCGGCTATAGCTGCGCCTACATGAACACGATCGCCTGGCGGACGCCGACCACGCCTCTGCCGATGGAGATCAACCCGCGCGTGATCTTCGAGCGGCTTTTTGGCGATGGCGGCAGCCCGGAACAGCGCCTGGCGCGCATGCGCGAAGACCGCAGTATTCTCGACCAGATCACCAAGGAAGTTCCGCATCTGCAGGGTGGTCTCGGCCAGCGCGACAAGACGCGCGTCAGCGATTACCTCGACAACATCCGTGAGATCGAGCGCCGGCTGCAGATCGCCGAAAAGCAAGGCGGCTTCGATCTGCCTGTGCCGGACGCGCCGGTTGGCGTGCCCGACAACTACGAAGAGCACGTCCGCCTGATGTATGACCTGATGGCGCTCGCCTATCAGGGCGACGTGAGCCGCGTATTCACCTTCATGATGGCGCGCGAGCTGAGCCAGCGCGCCTACCCGCAGGTGGGCGTTCCGGAGCCGCACCACGCCACGTCGCATCATCAGGATCAGCCGGAGAAGCTGGCTAAGCTGGTGAAAATCCAGAGCTACTACATGACGCTGTTCGCGCACTTCCTGGACAAGCTGAAGTCGACGCCGGACGGCGATGGCACCCTGCTCGATCATTCCATGATCCTGATCGGAAGCTGCCTGAGCAACAGCAATGTGCACAATCACAATCCGCTGCCGGTGGTGTTGGCGGGCGGCGCAGGCGGCCATCTGAAGGGCGGCCGTCACCTCAAGTACGCCGAGAACACGCCCATGGCCAATCTTCTGGTGAGCATGATGCACAAGGCTGATATTCCGCAGGAAACGTTGGGCGACAGCACCGGGCCTCTAACGGATCTGTGATGCGAAGTCTCCTGTTCTTAAGCGCGCTGCTTTCTGTGACGGCCGTGGTCGCGGCTCCAGCAGGTCCGGCCTCGCTGGCCGACGCCGCCATGCGCGAAGACAAGGCCGCCGTTCGTACACTTCTATCGCAGAAGGCCGACGTCGACGCCACGCAAGCGGACGGATCAACGGCCCTGCTATGGGCGGCGCACGTCGACGACGCCGAGACGGTCGATCTGCTGCTCGGAGCCGGCGCCAATCCGAAGGCCGGCAACCGCTACGGCATCACGCCGCTTTCGGAAGCCTGCGTGAACGGAAACGCGGCCATCATCGAGAAGCTTTTGAAGGCCGGGGCGGATCCCAACGCTCCCCACACCGAAGGCGAAACTCCTCTGATGACGGCGGCTCGCACCGGCAATCCCGAGGCCGTGAAGGTGCTTCTGGACCATGGCGCCAAAGTTAACACCGCTGAAGCCTGGCGCGGGCAGACCGCTCTGATGTGGGCGGCCGCCGAGAACCATCCCGACGTGATCAAGCTCCTTGTCGCGCGCGGCGCCAGCCTCGACACTCGTTCCAAACCCTTCGACTACAGTTCCATGAAGGCCAAAGCTGGTAGCATCGGTATGAACTGGCCTCGTGGCGGCTTCACAGCGCTGCTGTTCGCGGCGCGCGAAGGCGCGGTCGACGCCGCCCGGGTGCTGCTCGACGCGGGAGCCGACATCAACCTGGCCGATCCGGACGGCACCACTCCGTTGCTGATCTCGATCGTCAACTATCACTTCGATATGGCCGGCTTTTTGATTGAACGAGGCGCCGACCTCAATTACGCCGATAACCGCGGCAGAACACCGCTATATGCGGCCGTCGACATGCACAGCCCCGACGTTTCGACGCGGCCGCCGACCAAAGTAGAAGACAAGCTCGATAGCCTGGCGGTCATAAAGATGCTCTTGGCGCACGGTGCAAGCCCGAATGCCCAGCTCATCAAGATTATCGCGCCGCGGGGCGTGCTGGACGGTGCTGACGGAACCATGGGCCCTGGATCGACGCCCTTCCTGCGCGCTGCCCGGTCCTCGGGCGTCGAGGTCATGAAGTTGCTGCTCGAAAACGGCGCGAATCCCAAGATGAAGACCGCCGACGATGTCACCGCGGTGATGATGTCGGCCGGGATCAGCTACCGCGACGGAAAAACGCGCGGGACCGAAGCTGAATCGGTGGAAGCGCTCAAGATGCTGCTGGATCTGGGGATTGACGTCAACGCAGTCAGCGCGCGCAGCGGCGAGACGGCCATGCATGGCGCGGCGGGACGCGGCGCGGATCTCATCGTCCAGTTTTTGGCCGACCACGGCGCCAGCGTCAACGCGAAGGATAAGCAGGGACGCACGCCCATCGACTCCGCCAGCGGTGTCGGAGCGACGGTCGGCGGCGTGCGATCGCCGCATGATTCGACAGTAGCTCTGCTCACCAAGCTCGGTGGCAAGACCGGGCAGACCGAGAAGACCGCCGAGCCCAAGGCAACCGACGAAGCTCAGTAGCAGCACAGGCTGACCTGTGACACATTGCTACACTGAGCCACATGCTCGCCGACAAGAAAGCCCTCACTCTGGCCTTGGCCAAACGGATCGCGGCTGCCGCTGAACGGGAGGCGGTGAAGAACAACTGGAACATGTTCATCGCAATCGTCGATGACGGCGCCAATCTCATGTATCTGGAGCGCATGGACGATTCCCAACTCGGCAGTCTCGACGTCTCCATCCAAAAGGCGCGCAGCGCGCTATTGTTCAAGCGTCCGACCAAGGCGCTGGAGGACACGGTCACCGGCGGACGCATTGTGGTCATGAAGCTCGCTAACGCCGTGCCGGTGGAAGGCGGCCTTCCCCTAATGGCTTACGGCAAGATCGTCGGCGCGATCGGCATCAGCGGCGCCACCTCTCCGCAAGACGGAATCGTGGCGAAAGCCGGCGCGGACGAGCTCGAAAAGATCCTGACAGAAAGTTAACTTTCGCCGCCGCGCGCGCTGTGCGCTTTGTCGAAACGAATTCCGGTCAAGGGGTGTCTTATAAGTCGGAGACGCCTCATGTGTGACTATTCTCTTGCGGAAGTTAGAACCCGGCTCGCGGTAGAAGGTGAAGAGCTGACCGTCTATCGCTTCCCTACAGGAACTCTTGGATTTACAGCGCCTGCTGAACTGGAGCAGCGCTCAGACCTGCGCGGCTGGCGCTCGTGGTTTAGCCCGCGGCAAGTGCCGTGCGCCGTATGCATCCCTCCCGGCGCGCAGCTCGTGCTGCGGGATATCCCCCCGCGTCTGCAATCCGGCTTAGGTCTTGGCGTGGAAGAAGAAGTGGTATTCGTCCAGACCGGGATGGATGCAGGCCGGCACCGCGACGCCGTCCGTTTCCGCAACAACCAGGAAGTGTTGTTGCAGCGCCTTGCCGAAGGCCAGCACGCCCGCGTGCTGTCTATGGGCGGAACGTCCAGCGTGGAAGAGACGCTCGGCGAGATCGCAGAACTGCGCTAACGCCACGGCTCGCCGCTGATGGCGGTCCAGGGAACCAGAGAGTCTTAGTGTGCGCCCGTGGCTTGAATCGCTCCTTCCGCAACGGGCGCCATTAATTCGTAGCCTTTAGCGTTGGGATGGAGGCCGTCGGCCGAGATGCCATCCTTCAGCATTCCCTTTTCGTCTACCAGGACCGAGAAGTAGTCCGCGTACACCGATCCCGTCCTCGCAGCGTACCCTTTCATCCACGCGTTCAGCTTGAGGATGTCCGCGGGAGGGCGCTGGATGCTCATCGACCTCCGGGCGTAATCGCTAACGGGCGTGAGAGAGCAGAGGATCACCTTGATTCCATGCGCCAGGGCCAGTTCCGTCATTGCCTGGATGTTTTCCTCCACCATTGCTAGCGTGGCCGGCCCCGTGTTCCGCGCGATGTCGTTGGTTCCAGCCAGCAGAATCATGGCGGCCGGTTTGAGATCGATGACGTCGGGGAACATCCGCACCAGCATCTGAGGCGTGGTCTGCCCGCCGATGCCACGGTTTACATAGGGCTTTCCGGGGAACGAATCGGCCAGCTTCCAGCCGTCGGTGATCGAATCGCCTAGAAATACCACGCGTTTAGGATCCACCGGAAGCTTCTTCAGAGCTTCGTTGTCCGCGTAATAACGGCCGAGCTGGTTCCAGTCCTGAAGTGCGTCCGCAAGTGTTTGGGCGGAAGAAGGCAGGCAGCACGCGCTCCGCGGCGGCTTGAACTCCTCGACTAATTGCGCGCGAGCTGTGGACGAGGCGAGCAAGCTTGCGAAAAGAGAGAGGATCACGGTTCGCGTCATGCAAGCCATTATATTCTCAGACCCCTTTCCACTTTCGCCCTCGATTCTGATATCTTCAATGATCGCCCCGGCATCCTCTGCCGGATGTGAACGCCATGAACGAATCCATCACTGTCACCATTAATGGCACTGCGTATACCCATGACGTAGAGCCGCGGCTTCTCCTGATTCACTATCTGCGCGAGGTGGTCGGGCTCACCGGTCCGCACATCGGCTGCGAGACGTCGCTATGCGGCGCCTGCACCGTGGAGCTGAACGGCAAAGCCGTCAAGAGCTGCTCCATGTTCGCGATCCAGGCGAACGGAGCCAAGATTCTGACTGTCGAAGGTATGGCCGCCGACGGCAAGCTGCACAAAATTCAGGAAGCCTTCTGGAACGAGCATGGGCTGCAGTGCGGCTTCTGCACGCCGGGCATGATCATGGTGACCAAGCAGATCCTGGAACGCAATCCCAACCCTAACGAGCAGGAAATCCGGCATGGCCTCGACGGCAATCTGTGCCGCTGCACCGGATACCAGCACATCGTGAATGCGGTGAAGGCCGCCGCCCGCGCGGCAGGAGCATAAATCATGGCGACCACGACGATCACCAAGACCGAAAAACTGGTCGGCAAACGCATTCGCCGCCGCGAAGATCCGCGCCTGATCACCGGCACCGCAACTTACGTGGACGATATCAAGATGCCCGGCATGCTGTATGCGGCCATTTTACGAAGTCCGCACGCCGCGGCCAAGATCCGCTCCATCGACGTCAGCAAGGCTGCGGCGCTCAAAGGCGTGACGGCGGTGTTTACAGGAAAAGACACCGAACAGGCCGGCGCCGTGCCATGTGGCGCGTCGCTGCCGGGGCTGCGCGTCCCCCATCATCATTTGCTGGCGATCGATCGCGTGTACCTCGTGGGACATCCCGTTGCAGTGGTCGTCGCGACGGACCGTTACATCGCACGCGACGGTGCGGATCTGATCGAAGTCGATTATGAGCCGGAGACGGCGGTGGCCGATCCTGAGAAAGCGCTCGAGCCGGGCGCCCATGCGGTGCATCCGCAGTGGCCGGATAATGTCGCCTTCACGTTTCACCAGGAAGGCGGCGACACCGAGAAAGCCTTCAAGGAAGCTGACGTAATAGTGAAGCAGCGCATCGTCAGCCAGCGGCTGGTGCCGAATCCCATGGAGACCCGCGGCGTGGTGGCGGATTGGCGGGCGGCCGAGCGCAGCATGAATCTGTACAGCTCCACGCAGGTTCCGCACCTGGTGCGCTCGCTGGTGGCGCAGATCCTGGGCATGGATGAGAACCGGTTCCGCGTGGTAGCTCCCGAGGTCGGGGGCGGCTTCGGCGCCAAGCTTCAGATCTACGCCGAGGAAATCCTCCTGGCGTACATTTCCAAGAAGCTACAGAAACCGGTGAAGTGGATCGAATCGCGCCGGGAAAACTTCCTGTGCACCATCCACGGGCGTGGTCACGTGGATTATTACGAGCTCGCCGCCAAGCGCGACGGCACCATTACCGGAATTAAGCTGAAAATCATCCAGGATCTGGGCGCGTATTTTACGCTGCTGACCCCGGCTATCCCCACGCTCAGTGTGTTGATGATGCCGGGCTTGTATCGCACACCCAACATCTCGGCCGATATCGTCGGCGCGTTCACCAACTGCACACCCACCGACGCTTACCGCGGCGCGGGACGTCCGGAAGCCACCCACGGCATCGAACGCATGGTGGATATGGTCGCGGCCGAGCTCAAAATGGATCCCGCCGAGATCCGGTTGAAGAACTTCGTCCGCAATGAGGAGTTCCCATTCCCCACGGCCACTGGCCTCGTCTACGATTCCGGCGATTATTCCGCGCCGCTCAAGAAGGCCATGGAGATGGCCAGCTACGACGCGCTGCGCAAAGAACAAGTTGAAGCCCGGAAGCAGGGGAAGTTCATGGGCATCGGCCTGTGCGCGTACGGCGAGATTTGCGCGTTTGGTCCATCGCCGGCCACGCCCGCCGGCGGTTGGGAAAGCGCCACGGTGAAGATTGAGCCGTCGGGTAAGGTCACGGTCCTGACCGGAGTCTCCCCGCACGGGCAGGGCGAAGAAACGACCTTCGCCCAGATCGCGGGCGACGAACTCGGCGTCGATATCGACGACATACTGGTGTCGCACGGCGATACGTCGCTGGTTCAGTACGGCATCGGGACCTTCGGGAGTCGTTCAACGGCCGTGGGCGGCACTGCTTTGTATTTCGCCTTGCAGGACCTGAAGGCCAAGATCAAAAAGTTCGGAGCGATGCTGCTGGAATCGGAAGACGTTACTTTTTCCGATGGCAAGTGCGTATGCAACAAGACCGGCAAGAGTTGCTCAGTCAAGGAAGTCGCGGCCGCGGCGTACCGGGCGATGAAGCTTCCACCCAACACAGAACCCGGCCTGGTGGCCACCCATTTCTGGGAGCCGCCCAACTTCACGTTCCCCTTCGGAGCGCACCTGGTGGTTACCGAGGTCGACCGGGATACCGGCGGAGTTTCCATCCGGCGTTACGTAGCGGTGGATGACTGCGGGAATATTCTGAATCCGCTGATCGTCGACGGCCAGGTTCACGGCGGCGTGGCGCAGGGTATCGGCCAGGCGCTGTGGGAGCAAGCAGTTTACGACGATAGTGGCCAGCTTGTTACCGGCGAGTTCATGGATTACACCATGCCGCGCGCGCACATGATGCCGTGGATCGAAAGCGGCCATACGATCACTCCGACTCCGGTTAATCCCTTGGGCGTCAAGGGAGTCGGTGAAGCAGGAACCATCGGCGCGTCGCCGGCCGTGGTGAACTCGGTGGTGGATGCGCTATCGCCGTTGGGCGTCCGCCATCTGGATATGCCGCTAACGCCGGAAAAACTCTGGAAGCTGATCGCATCAAAAGACCAGGCAGGGAGTAACGCATGATTCCCCAACGGTTCGAATACTCCGCCCCCAAGACGCTGGACGAAGCGCTCGGTCTGCTGGCCGAAGGCGCCAAACCGCTTGCGGGTGGAATGAGCCTGATTCCGATGATGAAGCTCCGCTTGGCTGCGCCGGAGCACCTCGTTGACCTGGGTCGAATCAAGGACCTGAGTTACATCCGCGAGCAGGGTGGCTCGATCCATATCGGCGCGACTGCGACGCATCACGATGTCGAAAGTTCGGCGCTGCTGCGGGGAAAATGTCCGCTGCTGGCGGAGACCGCTTCCCATATCGGCGACGTGCAGGTGCGCAACATGGGCACCATTGGCGGCAGCGTTGCGCACGCGGACCCCTCGGCAGATTATCCGGCCGCGCTCCAGGCCCTGGAAGCCAAGCTGGTGCTCAAGGGCGTGAAATCGGAACGGACCGTCTCGGCGGAGGAGTTCTTCGTCGATACGTTCACTACCGCGCTTGAGCCGGGCGAAATTGTGCGTGAGGTGATCGTCCCGGTGGATGGCGACGGCACGGGGACCAGTTACCAGAAGGTGCTTCAACCGGCCAGCGGATTCGCGATCGTGGGCATTGCCGCGCGCGTGCGCAAGAGCGGAGAGAAGATCACGCTAGTGCGCATCGGCGTCACGGGACTCGCAAATCGTGCGTTCCGGGCGACAGCCGCGGAGAAATCACTCGAGGGCAAAACCGGTTCTGCCGCGGAAGTTCAGGCGGCCGCGGCTGTGGTTGCTCAGGGAGTCGAAGCCAATTCCGATCTGCACGCGTCAGCCGATTACCGTAAGCACTTGGCGGTCGTCTATGCGGTCAAAGCTCTCAACGCAGCGTTGAGCAGGATCGCCTAGTGTGAAGATTTCCGGATCGTACTTCCTCCCCCTGCCGCCTGAGGAAGCGTACAAGAAACTCCAAGACCCAGATGTCCTGGCGGGAGCCATGCCGGGGTGCGAGAGCCTCGAGAAGATCGGCGACGACGAGTACCGCATGAAGATGAAGATGGCGCTGGCGAGTCTTTCGGGCAATTTCGACGGTAAGGTGCGGATCACCGAACAGACGCCGCCGGAGAGTTTCAAACTGATGGTGGAAGGCTCCGGCAAAGTCGGCTTCATGAAGGGCGAAGGGGTTCTGAAATTCACGCCGAAGGACGCGGGCACTGAAGTCTCCTACGAAGGCGATGTGCAGGTCGGTGGAACCATCGCGGCAGTGGGCCAGCGCCTCATCGATGGGACGGCGAAGATGATGATTAAGAGGTTTTTCGAAAAAGTCGCGGCCTAGAGCGGGATGTTGCCGTGCTTCTTGCGCGGCATGGTATCGACTTTGGTGGCGAGCATCCGTAGCGCCCGAATGACGTACGGCCGGGTTTGGCGCGGCTCGATCACGTCATCGATAAATCCATGCTCGGCGGCGACAAATGGGTTGGCGAAACGTTCTTCGAACTCGGCGATCTTGGCGCGGCGCACGGAATCCTGCTCCTCAGGCGTAGCCGCTGCGCCCAGCTCGCGCCGGTAGACGATGCTTACCGCGCCTTCGGCTCCCATCACGGCGATCTCCGCCGACGGCCACGCCAGGTTCACATCGCATCGCAGGTGCTTCGATCCCATCACGCAATACGCTCCGCCGTAGGCCTTGCGGGTGATCACGGTGATCTTGGGCACGGTCGCCTCGGCATAGGCGTACAGCAACTTGGCTCCGTGCCGGATGATGCCGCCGAACTCCTGCGCGGTTCCAGGCAGAAATCCGGGCACGTCCTCGAACGTCAGAATCGGAATGTTGAACGCATCGCAGAATCGGACGAAGCGGGCAGCTTTCGTCGAGGAATCGATATCCAGGCACCCGGCCAGGTGCTCAGGCTGATTCGCGACCACGCCCACGCTGCGACCATCCATGCGGGCAAAGCCGATCACGATGTTGCGCGCCCACAGAGCCTGGACCTCCAGGAACTTGCCGTCGTCGACCACGCGGCGGATCACGTCCTTGATGTTGTAGGGAAGATTCGATGCAGGCGGCACCACGGAATCCAGGGCGACATCCTCCCGGTCTCCTGGATCATCGCTTGCGCGATGGGGACACTCGTCGCGATTGTTCTGGGGCAGATAGCTGAGCAGCTCGCGGATCATCTGAAGGCATTCCGTGTCGTCGTGCGCCAGAAAGTGCGCCACGCCACTAACGGTGTTATGGGTCAGCGCGCCGCCGAGTTGCTCCTTGGTCACGTCTTCGTGGGTGACGGTCTTGATCACCTCCGGCCCCGTAATGAACATGTAACTGCTGCCATCCACCATAAACGTGAAGTCAGTCAGGGCAGGGGAGTAGACCGCGCCGCCGGCGCAGGGCCCCATAATGGCCGAGATCTGCGGGATCACGCCGCTGCCGAGCGTGTTGCGCAGAAAGATATCCGCGTAGCCCGCGAGCGACAGGACACCTTCCTGGATGCGCGCGCCCCCGGAATCGTTCAGGCCGATCACGGGCGCGCCGGTTTTAAGCGCCAGCTCCATGATCTTGACGATTTTCTTCGCGTTGGTTTCAGATAGCGAGCCGCCGAACACCGTGAAGTCCTGCGCGAACACGTAGGCGGTGCGGCCGTGGATCAGGCCGTAGCCAGTGATGAAACCGTCGCCGTCGACCACCTGGTCCTCCATGCCGAAATCATTGCAACGGTGGCGGACCAGTTTGTCGGTTTCGACGAAGGTGCCTTCATCGAGCAGCAGGTCGATGCGCTCTCGGGCGGAGAGCTTACCTTCGGCGTGCTGGCGCTCGCGGCGCTCCTCACCGCCTCCGGCTTCGGCGTTCGCATGCCGGCGGCGCAGTTCGTCCAGGCGGTCAGACACGCCTTTTATTCGAACATGTACAGCGGGATGCCCGGTGCGGCCGGAGTTTCCTCAGCCGCCGGCGCGCCCTCGCCCGCCGCGACGGGCAGTGGCTGATCAACCGGCTGAAGCTGGCGGCAGTAGATTCCGCCAACGCCCAGGTACACCTCGAATTCAGCGGGCCGCGCCAGGGAGCCCTGGATCAGCGCCTCGCTGAGGGGATCCTCGATGTACTTCTGGAGCGCCCGGCGAAGAGGCCGCGCGCCGTAGCTGCGGTCCGTACAGGTCTTCTCCAGAATGTAGCGGGCCGCGTCCTCGCGAATGTGAATCTTGATCTGCTTGGCCACCAGATTCTTGTTGATCTGCTCGGTCAGCAAGTAAACGATCTTCAACAGATCGTCGTCCGACAGCGAAGTGAACAGAATCACCTCGTCCAGGCGATTCAGGAACTCCGGATTGAAGGCCTTCTTGACCTCAGCCATCACCTGATCTTCAACCTTGGCCGGCAGACCGGTGCCCGGCGCGGAGAAGCCCATGGGACTGCGCTTCTCCAGGAACCGTGCTCCCAGGTTCGAAGTCATGATGATGATGGTGTTCTTGAAGTCCACCGTGTTGCCGAGCCCATCGGTCAACTGGCCGTCTTCAAACACCTGCAGCAGGATATTGTAGACGTCCGGATGCGCCTTTTCGATTTCGTCCAGCAGGATGATGGAGTACGGAGCCCGCTTGACGCGCTCAGTCAACTGCCCGCCCTCCTCATAACCCACGTATCCGGGAGGCGAGCCGATCAGTTTCGAGACCGAGTGCTTCTCCATGAATTCGGACATATCGAAGCGGATGAGAGACTTTTCGCTGCCGAACAGGAACTCGGCCAGCGCCCGCGCGACTTCGGTTTTGCCGACGCCAGTGGGTCCCAGGAACAGGAACGATCCGGAAGGCCGCTTGGGCGATTTCAGGCCGGCTCGCGAGCGTCGGATGGCCCGCGCCAGCGCCGAGATCGCTTTTTCCTGGCTGATGATGCGGTTATGCAACTCCTCCTCGATCCGCAGGAGCTTGGAGACTTCCTCCTCCCGGATCGCGGTCATGGGGATGCCGGTCCAGCGGGCGACTACATCGTCGATGTCGTCCTTGGTCACAACACCCGTCGAGGTGTCATCCAGATTGTACTTTTCGCGCAATATGCGCAGATCTTCGCGCTTCTTGCGCTCCTCGTCGGAGTAGAAGCGGGCTTTTTCGAACTCGTGATTCGCAATGGCGTTCTCCATGCGATGCACGATGAATTTGATGCTCTTCTGAATGTCAGCGACCTCGCCCGGAAGCGTGGTCTGGCGCAGTTTGACGCGCGCACCGGCTTCGTCAATCAAGTCGATGGCCTTATCCGGCAGGAACCGGTCCGGAATAAACCGCGTCGACGAATGGACCGCGTTCTCGATGGCTTCGTCGGTGTAGGCTACGGCGTGGAATTTCTCGTATCGCTCCTTGATGCCGAACAGAATCCTTGTGGCGTCCTCTTCGTTGGGCGGAGGAACCTTCACGGCCTGGAAGCGGCGCTCGAGCGACCGGTCTTTTTCGATGGACTTACGGTACTCGGCAGGCGTCGTCGCGCCGATACACTGGATTTCCCCACGCGACAGCGCAGGCTTCAGAATATTGGCGGCGTCGAGCGATCCCTCCGCCGATCCGGCGCCGACGAGCGTGTGCAGCTCGTCGATGAAGATGATGGCATTCTGATGCTCCATCAGCTCCTTCATAATGGTCTTCAGACGCTCTTCAAACTGTCCGCGGTACTTGGTGCCGGCCACGATGAGCGAAAGATCCAGAGCCAGGATCCGCTTATCGGCCAGGAACGACGGAACGTCGCCGTCGGCGATGCGCTGGGCCAGGCCTTCGACGATGGCGGTCTTGCCGACCCCTGGCTCGCCGATCAGCACAGGGTTGTTCTTGGTGCGGCGGCACAGGATCTGCACTACCCGCTCGAGCTCGTAGTCGCGGCCGACCAGAGGATCGAGCAGACCATCCATCGCGGCCTGAGTCAAGTCGCGGCTGAATTCGCTCAGTAAAGAGCTTTCCTTGGGGCGATTAGAAGACATTTTCTCCGAGCTCGACCGAGCGATCTCCTCGCGAACCTGCGTGAGGCGCAGGCCGCGTTCGTGCAAAATATCCGCCGCGAAAGATTTCTCTTCGCGCAGGAGCCCGAGCAGGAGATGCTCTGTTCCGATGTGCTTGTGGTTGAGCCGTTCGGCTTCCTCCGCGCCATATGCAAGAACGCGCTTGCATTCATGACTGAGAGGAAGATCGACGGAAGTTGACACCTTTTCCCGCATAGTGGTTTGCGCTTCGATCTGCTTGCGAATCGATTCCACTGCCGCGCTTGACCGTAAAAAGCGATTGGTGAGAACCTTGTCTTCCCGCAAAAGTCCCAGCAGCAGATGCTCCGTCTCGATACAAGGGCTGCCGAACTGGCTGGCCTCGTAACGCGCGAAAAAAATGACTCGCCGGGCTTTTTCGGTATAACGTTCAAACATAGTTCCTGCCTTGTTCCAAATCTCCGGTGGGAGCGGAGGACTCCAACGGGGGAGAAGATAAGCGCCCGCGTTCCAGAGTGAGCATCCGGTCAGCGCGGCGCGCGAAATTCAAATTGTGCGTAACGTGAAGCGAGGTCAGCCGCCGGGACCGATGCAGATCCTGGAGGAGGTCCATGATCATTTCGCCGGTCCGGAAATCGAGGTTGCCGGTGGGTTCGTCGGCCAGAAGGACGTGGGGGTCGCCCACCAGCGCGCGGGCCAGCACGACTCGCTGCTGTTCACCACCCGAAAGCTCACCCGCGCGATGCTCCGCGCGGTTTCGTAAGCCCACTTCATTCAACCTCACCAGTGCGACCGGTTCCGCTTCTTCTCTGGCCAGACCCCGAATCAGCAGCGGCATCATCACGTTCTCCACGGCCGTAAATTCGGCCAGAAGAGACTGAATCTGCCAGACAAAACCCAATTCCCGGTTGCGGAACTTCGCCAGTTCGTCCGCCGGAAGTCGGCATATGTTGTTCTGCCCGAAGTATATCGCACCCGTTGTCGGTGTGTCCAGACCTCCCAGCAGATGGAGCAACGTACTCTTGCCTGCGCCGGACTCTCCTACCAGGGCTACCTGCTCACCTTGCTCGACTTCCAGGTTCAGGCCGGAGAAAATCACCAGCTCAGACTCGCCGGATCGGTACACCTTGGTTAGGTCGACGGCCTGTAATGCGGCAGACATCCTACTCTCATTCTACAGTGTCGAAATTTCGAACCTAGTTTAGGCGAAGATTTCGCCAAGAGGAACTTCGACAGAAGGGTCGTGAGTCTTAAGAATGTCCGTAACCTGGTTGGTTCCAGCGGCGCGAGTGACCGAGTAGGCCGCCTTAGCGGCCGGGTCCAGTAGCCATACGTAGGGTACGCACATGGCCAGATGGTCGTCGATGCGCTGCTGGGTGCGCGGCCAGCGGTCTTCCGGAGAGAGAATTTCGATGCAAATGAAAGGCGGCTGGGTCAGAACCTGTTCGGTCGGCTTTGGGCCGAGCAAAACGCAAATATCCGGTACTCGAAAATGGCTGCCAGTAACTTGAACCCGCTGCTCGACTAGTACCGTGATTCCCCGACTGAGCGCGACGCGCGACCAGGTAGGCGCTGAGCATCGTCTGCAACCAGCTATGATCCGTTTCACCCACGTTCCTTTCGAGGACGTCCCCATCGACGTAGTCGCAATCAGGGCGGTAGCTCGTCCTGAGGTACTCTTCGACGGAGATCAGCGTCCGCGAGGCCACGGCTTCACCGTATCACGAAAACTCTAAATACGCAGTCTTGCGGTCTTACAAGCCGAATAAGTGCCGATAAAGATATTGGGCATAAGAATCAGCTCAAATATCGTCACGACCAGTGTGCTTGAGGACTGACAAGAGGAGACCGCCAGTGACTACTATAAACGCACGTACGATTTGTTCGAGACCGAATTCGGTGGGGTTGTACGCCGCCGCATGGATCATTGGGGTGGCCTGTATGCCTGCGAGCGTTGCGCAATCCGCGCTGCCGGATAACATACCCGTTACAAATTGGAGCATGCATTCGTCAAGTGAGCCGGGCGTGAGTGCAAACGCTGCGGGTAGCTCCTCGAGCTTGGTATTCATTGCCATCGTTCCCTGCCGGGTCATGGACACGCGCGGCGCGGGCGGCTCGGGTAAAACCGGGGCGTTCGGCCCTCCTTCGCTTGTCGCGGCTCAGGCGCGCATTGTTCCAGTGCCCTCGTCGAACTGCGGCGTGCCGGCGGCCGCGGCGTATTCGATGAACTTCGTTTCCATCACTCCTCTGGGGCAAGCGGTTGGCTGGATCGCGGCTTGGCAGGATGATACGCCTTGGCCCGGAACCGTGGTTCTGAACGCCGTGCAAGGTGGCATCGTGGACAATCCTTCGGTCGTGGCAGCAGGCGCCGACGGGGGCATCCAGGTGCTTTCTACCGACAATGGCGATCTGGTCATCGACATGAACGGATATTACGTTCAGGCTCCGGTGATGCAAGGGCCAAGTGGACCACAGGGGCCGATGGGACCGCAGGGCTCAGTCGGGAACAGCGGGGCCACGGGACCCTCCGGAGCAACCGGAGCATCGGGGGCGGCCGGATCAACTGGCGCGGTCGGACCGATTGGAGTAACAGGCTCCGCCGGACCTACAGGACCGATTGGCGTGACTGGCGCCACCGGTGCTAGCGGACCGGTTGGAACAACGGGCGCTGTCGGACCCATCGGCGTGACAGGTGCCGCCGGACCTACAGGACCGATTGGCGTGACCGGCGCTAGCGGACCGATTGGAACAACGGGCGCAGTCGGACCCGTCGGCGTGACAGGTGCCGCGGGACCGACAGGACCGATTGGCGTGACTGGCGTCACTGGACCCACTGGCACGACAGGCTCCGCAGGACCGACGGGACCGATTGGCGTAACCGGCGCAGTTGGGCCCGCAGGGTCGACTGGATTGACGGGCGCGCCAGGTCCGACGGGCACGACAGGATCGACTGGCCTGACAGGTAACGTCGGGCCGGCTGGTACAACGGGGGCTACCGGGTCGATTGGCGTAACGGGAGCTGCCGGACCGGCCGGATCTACTGGCGCGATAGGCTCAACCGGCTCAACCGGCGCCGCCGGCGCTATCGGACCAACCGGAGTAACGGGCGCCGTCGGCCCCATAGGACCAGCCGGTCCCAGCGGCGTCAGCGCTTTCTCTAATTTCTATGCGCTAATGCCTCCGGATAATGCGGCCACCGTCGCGCCAGGCACGGATCTATCCTTCCCGCAAGATGGTCCGACCTCAGGCGCCGCCATCGCCCGCACAAGCGCCTCGGCATTCAACCTGGCTTCCGTCGGCAGCTATCAGATCATGTTTCAAGTGAGTGTGGACGAGCCGGGACAACTGATGGCGACACTTAACGGCGCGGACCTGGATTATACGGTCGTCGGCCGTGCGACTGGGACGAATCAGATTTCCGGAATGTCTCTGGTAAGGACCAGCGTCATCAATTCCACACTCACTATTCGCAATCCCGCAGGGAATTCTACGGCGCTGACCATTACCCCGCTGGCGGGCGGAACGCGCCAGGTTTCAGCAAGTCTGGTGATCACCCGAATTCAATAATCACTTAACGACGATATTCACGAGCTTGTCCGGGACGACGATCATCTTTACCACTTGCTTCCCGTCAATGGACGGCTGCACTTTGGGATCCACCAGCGCGAGCTTCTTCAGCTCGTCTTCCGAGGTGCCGAACGGAACCAACATGCGTCCGCGAACCTTGCCGTTCACCTGCAGCACGATCTCGGCAGCATCTTCCTTGGCGAGCTGCTCATCGTAAGT
>JAOAPR010000277.1 GCA_025463005.1 Bryobacterales bacterium
TTCCGGCATCTACATTTTCGCCCTCAAGGCCGATCGCAAAATCCGCGCGGGACGACTTCCGCTCTATCCCGACCCGCGGACCAGAACTGAACTTTCGCTCGTGCTCGGCGAGGTGCACGACCCCCGCAAACAGGTTCCTTCGGAGACGCCCCGCTGGCTAGTCCTCCCGGAACGCGGGCTCTTCACGGGGGTCGCTATCGTAGGAGCCGTCGGATCGGGAAAAACCGCGAGCTGCATGTACCCTTTCGCCGAGCAGATCCTCGCCTATCGCGCCGCGGACCCCGACCGGCGCATTGGCGGACTCATTCTGGAAGTGAAAGGCGATTTCTGCGCCCGGGTTCGCGAAATCCTCGCACGCCACGGCCGCGCCGATGATTATGTCGAAATCAGCCTTGAATCCGACTACCGTTACAACCCTCTCCACAACGATCTGGACGCGTACGCCCTCGCCTACAATATCGCTTCCCTGTTGAATAACCTCTTCGGCCGCGGCAAGGAACCTTTCTGGCAGCAGGCCTACACGAACCTTGCGAAGTTCATCATCCTGCTTCACAAGGTCGCCTTCGACTACGTCACGCTCTTCGATGTCTACGAATGCGCCATCAACCCGGATCTCTTGGAAAGCCGAATCAAGGAAGCCCAGCGCCGGCTGATCGAGTCCGATTCCGTCCTGCTCTGGGAAGAAGAGTATCTGAAGTATCCGCGCGACCTCGAACCGTTCCAGTTCCGCCTGGAAAAGGAATTGAACCGTTACCGTGCCCCGCTGACGCTGGGTCTCGCCGCGGTGTTGAAAGACAGAAGCATTCAGTGGGAGGCGGAAAATGCCTCGCGTGCCAACCCTATTCCCGCGCAGAAGAAAGCGCAGCTCGAAGCCGTCGAGCGATGGTTCTATCACGATTGGAGAAGAATCGAGCCCAAACTACGTACCTCCATCGTAGAAGGGATTTCCGTATTTCTCTCGCTGTTCGACGACAATCCTGCCGTCAAGCGCACGTTCTGTCCGCCCGCGGAGTGTTACGACCCGCACGCCAACACGGATTTCAGATTCGGCAAACCCCTGCCGTCTCTCTCCTGGCTTGTCGAAAATGGCCGCCTCTGCTGCCTCAATTTCCCGATCGCCATGAATGCGGGCCTGGCCAAGGCGCTGGGTGTGATGTTGAAGCTCGATTTCGAACGTGCCGTGCTCAACCGCGTGCCCGTGATGGAAAAGAATCCGGAAAGCTACTTTCGTCAGGTGCTATTTCTTTGCGATGAGTACCAACATTTCGCTACCGTGGGCGAGAGCGAACCGACCGGCGACGAAAAATTCTTCAGCCTGTCTCGCCAACCCAAGTGCATTCCTATTATCGCCACGCAAAGCATCAGTTCCCTCAAATCCGCACTGCCGGGAGAATCGTGGCGCACCCTGCTGCAAACGTTTCGAACGAAAATCTTTCTATCGCTCTCCGATGACTTCTCCGCGCGCACGGCCAGCGAACTCTGTGGGCGGGAGGACCGGCTCAAAGCCAGCTACAGCCTCTCGGAAAGCGGGCACGACGCGCGGGTCAGCCTGCTCACCGGCAAAGCCCTCTCGCACCGAGCGAATATCACCGCTTCCAAAAGCTACAGCCCGCATCACGATTTCCGGTTCGACACCAAGACCTTCATGGAGCTGCGCAACGCACAGTCTGTAACCATCGCCTATGACGGCACGAACCCGATGCCACCGATGTTCTGTTACCTCAAGCCCTACTACAACAACGTCAACAAATCCTACTTCCGCCAGCTCGCGGACGGAGAACTGTGATGAACGGATTTGAAATCATCCTCCCGTTTTTGAAGCCGATCGAGCACCTGATTCTTGACGAATCCATCAGCGAGGTCATGGTCAACGGTCCGGACCACATCTTCATCGAGAAGGCCGGATTCCTTGAGCCGGTCCAAGGTATCCATCTTGGCGAAAAATCCCTGATGGTGGCGGTCAAGAATATCGCACGCCGGCTGGGTGACGATATTTCCGAATCGAAACCCATCCTGGATTCGCGCCTCCCGGACGGAAGCCGTGTCGCCGCCGTGATCCCTCCCTGCAGCGTCAACGGCGTGACGCTCACGATCCGCAAATTCAACGCCCGCCTTTTCGGTGTCGAAGACCTCGTTCAGGCGGGAACGCTCGAACGCTGGCTCGCGAATCAGCTGGAGGCTTACGTTCTGGCCCGGAAAAGCATCCTCATCGCCGGCGCTACAGGATCAGGAAAAACTTCGATGCTCAACGTCCTTGGGAAATTCATTCCCGCCGACGAACGCATCCTCCTCATCGAGGATACCTCGGAAATCCACATGGGCCAGGACAATCTCGTTCGTTTCGAAGCCCGGCAACCCCAGAACGGTCTTCCCGGCGTCACCATCCGAGAACTCCTCAAGGCAGCGCTTCGCCACCGGCCGGACCGCATCATCCTCGGCGAAATTCGAGGAAGTGAGGCCTTCGATCTCCTGCAGCTACTCAACACCGGACACTCCGGCAGTCTTTCGACCGTTCATGCTACGTCGGCGAGACAAGGCCTCGCGCGATTCACCAGCTGCGTATTGCAAAGCGGCGTGGACCTCCCCTACCGCGCCATCAAGACCAACATCGGCGATTCGCTCGATGTCGTCGTGCATCTCGAACGCCGCCCCGGCCGGCGCTTCGTCTCCGAAGTCGTGGAAATCCAGGGTTACGATCCCGATAGAGATGAGTACAGCTACGCTTGCATTTTCGACGGCCGTAAGGAGGCTCTATGACTCCCGTGGCGAACGCGGCCTCCTTGGCGCCGTCTGCTTCGGAATACATACTCGACACCTTCGAGCCAACCGACCGGATTGCCATGCTCGTGTTAAACCGAGACTTCGGCGAAACCATCCAACGCATCACCGGCGCCCAGAAAGCCGCGAGTCCCGAATTTCAGGCCTGGCTTCGCTACAAGAATGCGAACGGCTCGGACATCTATCTGGGGATGAACCCCCTCCGGCAAGATGCCGCTACGCGCACAAAAGAAGAGATCCAAACCATTCGGCATGTTTACCTCGACTTGGACCAGGGCGGTCCGGAAGCGCTCCAATCCGTCGAAGACTCCAGCGCCGTCCCCAAACCGAATTATGTGCTGACCAGTTCTCCGGGAAAATTCCAGGTCGTATGGAACGTGGAAGGGATGGGTCTGGACGAGGCGGAAAGTCTATTGCGCGCCATGGCGCGCGAATTCGGCGGTGATCCCGCCGCCACCGATGCCACTCGCGTTTTGCGCCTTCCCGGTTTCGCCAACAAGAAATACGAAACGGACTTCTATGTCGAGGCTCGCAAAGAGTCCACGGAAACCTATCATCTTCGCGATTTCAAACTGCACATCGACTCGCAGGACTCGCCGCGTTACAACCACCGCAACCGCTCACGACGGGAGTCCCCTCAACCCAGCAGCCTGAGCCAGTCCGAACACGACTGGGCTTTCGCCAAGCGGGCCCTCGCCCGCGGGGACGCCCCAGAGGAAGTCATCCGCCGAATCGCGGACTATCGAGGCGGCGAAAAACAGCCTAACTATGCCAGGTACACCGTCGAGAAAGCTCAATTGGACCTGCAACGCGGAGGAGCCAAGTTGCAGCCGAGCGAGAGAAATACAGCTCCGACAACCGAACCTAGCCACGAACCGTGAGGAGTAGTCGAGGAAAAACCCATGGAAGTGAAGGCCGTCCACGATGCATGGCAAGTCCATTCCTAAATCTTCTCCGGATGCACGTGTCCGGTGCGGGCTCAACGTTGATCCTGCATGCAATCCTGATACGATTGCCGTGCCGCCAGTTCCAGCGACTCGAAAGCGAGGCAAATGCATGAGTCGCAGGAAAGGGCAAAATCCAAAAGTGCGCGTGGGCAAGCGCGCCGATGGAACCAAGTATTACTTCTTCCAGTACTGGCTTGACGTACCGGGACGGGAAGAAAGAAGGCGTGAGACAGAAGTGATCGGACTGGTAAGCCACATTACGCGGAGCGAAGCGGAACGAAAGAAGCTGGATTTCATTACGAAGCTCGAACTCAATTCGGATGATTACCGGATTCCTTCGTCGCGTACCTTCGCGGATGCGGTGAAGCACTATCGGGAAGTTTTCGCCCCACGTATGCACAGAGGGTCTACCTTTTCCGTACGGGACGGCCTTCTAAAGAATCACATCGAGCCAGACTGGAACGATGTCCCGATAGAGCATGTGAACATTGATTCGGTCAACGAGTGGGCTTGGAAGAAGCGGCAAGCCGGCGTTTCCTGGGGGACGATAAAAGACGCACTGCGAACCATGCAGCGCGTCCTGTCGGCGTTCTCCAAGGACGGTAAGCCGCCGTTCTCACAGGCAGGACTCGCAATCCCGGAACGTGACAAGTTGCAGATGACAATCGCGAGCCGTCGTAAGGTGTCGTACTCGTGGGCGGAGGCACAGCAAATCGCCGAGCAAGTCCGAAAACTGGACGGACTCGGACCTGCGCGCCGAGAGCAATACGCGACAGCTATCCTTGTGGCGGCGGGTGCCGGGTTGCGGAGCAGCGAACTACTCGCGTTGAAGGTCAACGATATTGACTTCCGCGCGAGCACCATCCGAGTAGATGAGTCCTCAGACCAACGGAATGCGGGCAAGATCGGTCCTTGTAAGAACGCGACCGCTTATCGAACCGTGC
>JAOAPR010000185.1 GCA_025463005.1 Bryobacterales bacterium
ACTCCGACGACGATCATGCTGCGGCTTGGTCGCTCGACACGTTTACGCTTGAGCTAACGGCTGGCCTTGCGCCATTCATTCCATCTCGCGCACTCGTTCTTCCTTTCGTTCCTTCCGCGACTTTTGAACCCGTTGAGGTCGTAGAGGAATGCGGGCATGATCCGCCCTGCGTTGACCGTTCAATTCCAAGAGCCGGCGAGCCCAACGCGGCGGCTCCGGCTCTTAAACAGAGAGTCAGAGAGTTGTGTTTGGCTCCCCAAGGAACCACCGGCTCTCGCTCTTGGAAGAGTTTTATCTGCTCGCCGCTGTTCGGAGTGGAGTGGGCTGCCTGGCGTTAAAATAACGCCAAATACCGCAAGATTCTACGGCTCCGGCGCCCAAAATGGCCAGTGCGGCCGGGCCTCTGGGCGGCCAAGTACCGGGGCGTCATGGCGTTCGAGGAGTTTTGAAAGTCCGGTGACGCCCCTTCGACGGGTGAGATAGCCGCATTTGTCCGCGTTGAATCTGCGTTATATGATGCGTCAGACAGCGTTCTGCAGGCAGGTATCTACCAGGAAGGCGCTCGGCGCAGAGCTTAACCGGTGGGTACATTGACGCCAGCATCCTGAGAGAGCTCTTGAGGCTTCGGGCTATCCTTTAGCACTTCGAAGCCACCGCTTGACCCTCGCAAGGGGCTGGCCAACCGAAGCGGCGATCTGGCGAAGGCTCTGACCTTGAGCGCGAAAAGCTTTGGCCCGTTTCATCTGGGCGCGCAGGCGCTGTTTCTGCTCGCGGAGCCGGCACGTCTTCGAGCAATACCGCGCTTGATACGCGCTCGACACAAAGGGCGTGCCGCAGCAGGTGCACTGCAACGTTGGCCGGCCATAGATCAGATCCTGCGCGAACATATCGGCGAAGCTGGCAAGCAGGGAGGGAGCTACGCGGCTTGGCTTGACCGATCCGTTTTCCGCAAAATCGAGAGCTGAGGCGACCGGTCGCCGAAGCAAATTAATCGTATCGAGTGCTTGGTGGCGGGCAAGCTTCGGATCACCTGTAATCTTAGGTGGTTTGCGCCCCAGGTGCAAGATTGCTCCGACCAGGAGTCTCGCTGCGTTGCAGAAATCGATCAGCCGCTCTCCATAAAGCTGACAGAATTCAACTGTGTACGGTTGGGGATAGGCGAAGGTGTCCCGTTCAGAAAAACCTACGCTCGGAAAGAACCGGGCCCAGGTCTTGCTGGGGGCCTCTTCCGCCGGCGTGAGATCGTCCAGGCCGTGAATCAGCACGGTCGCATTCCTATCTTCAGAAGCGATCGTAATCTCTTGAACCTGTATCACCTGGCCAAACCCGCGGAAGTATCTCCGCTGCACGCAACGAGCGGCGTGGTCATGTCGGGGAGCTAAGCTGATGGCTTCCCAGCGTGAAAGCAAGACACCCAAAAGACCATTCCGCTGGCACCAGTCCAGTATCAACCCCTGGGATTTCTGGCTCAGGCAATCGGGATAGCGCGTCTCACCGGGAAGATACTCAAGCTGGTGCACCAGCTTCATTAGGCTTTGGTAGTTAGGCTGAGTTGCCGCTGGCGTTTGCCCGACGGTCTGCGTGCGAGAAAGCTCAAAACCCGGCCAAGGGCTGTACCATTCAAGTTTTGCCCCGTCTGCCGGGCGGATGCAGCCATCCCGTATCTCATACAAACTAAAGCGCCACCAGTCACCTTCGGTGGCCAACGCTCGCGGACGGCCTTTTGTCTGTGCATTGTCCAACATATATACAGACCGAGTATAGCGTCTAAAGGGTTGTATGACGAGCGGAGGCCGCACCTTCAACGGTCGCCATGGCCAGCACGCGTCTACATAAGGATAGGTAAACACCAATATGCCTCGCGGCAAACCATTTGAACCAGGAAATTCGTTCGGCCGTGGCCGCCCCAAGGGGAGCCGCAACAAGTCGACGGCAGCGGCCCTGGCGCTGCTCGGCGAGCACGCGGAAGCGCTCATGAAGAAATGCATCGCTGAGGCGCTGAAGGGCAATATGATCGCGATGCGTCTCTGTATCGAACGCATCTTGCCGGCGCTGCAAGAGGGGACCATCAAATTCAAGATAGGACCCACGCGCACATCCGAGGAGGTGGGGCAGGTGCAAGATACCATTCTGAAGGAGGTCAGCAAAGGACGGATCGTGCCGGAGCAAGGTGCAATCGTCGTGAATATTTTGGAAGGGAAGCGGAAGGTCCTTGAGACGACGGGAGTCGAGGGGCGCCTCTATGCTCTGGAATCTCAAAGCGGCAAGGATTCTGAGCCAGATCCGGGCCGAATGATCCTTCTGGAGGGGGACGCGGCCTAAGGATTGCCGGGAATAGAAGATGCGAAGGATTGAATCTAGATTGCGAAAGTTAGAAGCCCAACGCGAGGTACGGGACCAGCCCCAGGTTAGGGGTTTGGCGAGCGTCTGGCATTGCGTACCCATCGAGCGGAAGAAGAATTTGGGCCCCCGCGAACGGGTCGTGGTGGATTGGTACCGCAACCAGGGTGCTATGACGTACGGACGAGAGCGTATCACTCACGACCCGGAGGACCAGGGCCGCAAATGCAAGGCCGGTGGTTATCTGCTTGATGTGCTGGAGGAACTGCACCAGAGTTGTTCTCGTAAAGAGGTAGCGGGTTCTTGCGGGGATTGCGTGGATACGCCTGTCTGCGAACAGCGGCCAGGTGACTCGTCAAGCGGTTCCGGGGAAGGATCGAGTCCTCAGCCAGCCGAGGCGATCGTTTTGGATGACGTCGACATATAGGGCCGGGATCGCTAACACGCGATGCTGTTCCGCCAAGTTCGAGCCTGCCCGTTCATTGTCGAGCAGTCCTAGACTGTAGGTCTCGGAATTGCTCCTGCTGGCGCTCCCAGTCAACGAGGCGGGCGATCTCCCGCATCTGTTTCTCGGTAATGCGGTCATGACCCTGAACGGTCCTAGGCAGAAACAGGAGAGCTTCCTGAATGGAGGGCGCCAGGTTCATGAGGCTCCCAATCTGCGATAGACGGGAGCGGCTCGCCTTACCCAGGCGAGCGATCTCTGCATAGTCGCGGAACCGGTGCGTCCGCACCGATCTCTCAAACTTGACTGCCAGCGCCATCAATCGACTCACCCGAGGAATGCGCCCTTGGCGCAAACGAGAAGCGCCTCGCGCTCCGCGGCGGTTCGCCGAAGCCAAATGGAACTCGAAACGGGTGGCGTCCTGGAGCTCGATGGAAACCTGCCGGGTGCGGCTGTCATAGGTGATTCGGCCGATCGCTTGGCGGAGAAGTGCTTCATCCGGGTGGTCCCCCAGGATCGGCTCCAGTTCACGCACCAATGCCGGTTCAAAATCTATGGCGGCGACGGGAACCTGCGCGCAGTCGCAGACGTAGTAACGATGGACTCGCCGGCGCGTGAAGGTGGGAGTCAGCAGCGAACCGCACTGGCCGCAATACAGCAAGCCCGCCAATAGCGCCTCTTGTTTCAAGTGCTTTTGGCCCGTTTGGTGACGGGCGTTGTGAAGCAAGCGTTCATTGACGCGCTCCCACAACTGCTCGCCCACCAGGGCCTCCTGCTCCCCGGGATAGACCGTTTCCCTGTGGCGAATCGATCCTTTATATAGCACGTTGCCGAGCAAGGCCCGCAGGATCCCTTTAGGGAAGGCGCGCCCAGCATGATGAGTTCCCTGGCGGCTGGTCCAGTCCTTGGTGGTGAACCCACGGGCGTTCATTTCCTGGAGGGTGCCGGCGAGCGAGCCGGTTTGATCGGCAATACGAAAGATCTCGCGCACGCGCTCGGCTTCTGCAGCATTTACATTGAGCCGTCCCCCCTTCGGATCGACGTCATAGCCTAGGACCGGGATGCCGCCAATCCATTTGCCTTTGCGTCGGGCCGCACCCAGTTTGTCGCGGGTACGTTCACTAATTAGTTCCCGTTCAAACTGGGCAAACGACAGCAGGATATTCAGCGTCAGGCGCCCCAAGGAGGTGGTCGTATTGAAATCCTGAGTGACGGAAACAAAGGTCACGCCACGCTCGTCAAAAAGCGAAATCAGGCGCGCAAAATCAAGCAGCGATCGGCTGAGACGGTCTACTTTGTAGACGACGATACAGTCGATGGTGCCGGTGGCACTCTTCAAGCAGCCGCTTGAGCGCCGGTCGTTCCAGGCTCGCCCCACTGAATCCGCCGTCATCGTAACGTTGCTCCAAGGCCACCCAGCTGGTTTGGCGCTGACTGGCAATGTAGGCTTCGGCTGATTCGCGTTGGGCGTGCAAGGTGTGGAAGTTCTGCTCCAAGCCTTCTTCGGTGGACTTGCGCGTATAAATGGCGCACCGCAGAGGACGTCGGAGCTCATCCACGGCGAGCCCCCTTGTGAATGCCAAAGAACAAGAATCCGTTCCACCGAGTACCGGTGACCTGATGCGCAATCGCACTCAGCGAAGCATAGACAGCACCGTTGTATTCAAAACCGGTTTCCAACACTTGTACTTCGATGGTTCGTTCCTGATAGGAGCGTGTGAGTCGGGCGCCTGGTTCCGGCAGTCGCGAGTCGCGGCAAGTGCCCGCAGACGTCCTCCCCTCGATGGCGCGCCAGAAGCTGGGCGGGGCACGCCGCCGAAGTTCAGCGTCGTCGGCCAATTCGGTGGCCCGTTGCTGCGCGCGTTCACTCAAATCTCCCGTTTCCCTAGCTTGCAATCGCCAGGCGATGCGGCGATAGAGATGCTCGCGATTGGCCGACGGCGAGTCCTCGCCAAATAGCTCGCGATAGCGGTTCTGAAGCTCCTTCACTTTGCTTTGGCGCAGACGCTCAATTTCTTTCTCTAGTGCTGGGTCCATTCGACTCTCCCGTGAAAATGTTCGGTCAGTCCATGAACGCTCCTATTCTCCGCAAAAGCAAGGCCGCCAGCGCGATCCACCCGTGAGGTTTTAACTGCGGAGAACTCCTTTGTTTTCCGCTGGATCGGGCCGCCTGTCCATTCCGAGCCTGTTATTGTTTCAGCCACCTCGATTGGGCGGGTGTGAGGACATGGTGTGCTTTTCTGGACCTCGATGGATCAGGATCGCTCCAAAACAACACTCCTCACCCAAGGAGAAATTTGTGCACAACTTAACGATTGTGAGCCGGATGGAAATCTGGCCTATCGAGCGCCTGATTCCCTATGCGGCGAATGCTCGTACCCACTCGAGAAAACAGGTCTGGCAGATTGCCCGCAGCATGCGGGAGCACGGCGTGATCAATCCGGTTCTGGTCGACCAGCACGGCAACGTGATCGCCGGCCACGGCCGTATTCTGGCAGCGCAGTTTCTGGGGCTGCCTCACCTTCCCGTAATAATCCTCGACCATCTGAGTCCGGCGCAGGTCCGGGCACTGCGAATCGCGGACAACAAGATAGCCGAGAATGCCAAGTGGGATGATCAGAAACTCAATGCCGAGCTGGCATCTTTGCTGGAAGAAAAGATCGACCTAACGGCACTCGGTTTTGAAGATCATGAGCTCACCGAAATTCTGAAGGAACTAGAATCTCAAACTGGTCTGGTCGATCCAGTCGATCCAGACGCCGCTCCAGAGCTCCCCACAAAAGCGGTCACCAAGCTCGGGGACTTGTGGAATCTTGGCCCGCATCGCATTCTCTGTGCCGATTCCACAGTCCCGTCAAACCTAGTGAGAGTCTTAGAAGGTCATCCGGCAAACCTGATCTTTGCAGATTTACCGTATAACGTGAATTACTCTGGCTCGCCGCGATCGAAGGCCAAAGCACGGCGGCGGATCCTTAACGACAACCTGGGCAGTGACTTTGGAAACTTCCTCTACGACATCTGTGTCGCTATGCTGGCGGTCGCCGGCGGCGCCATCTACATTTCGATGTCGTCTTCCGAACTGCACACTTTGTACAAGGCATTTAGTGATGCTGGAGGTCATTGGTCGACCTACATTATCTGGGCAAAAGATACCTTCACCATCAGTCGGTCACCCTACCAGCGCCAATTCGAGCCTGTGCTTTTCGGATGGAAGGAGGGCGGCGCTCATTACTTCTGCGGCGCACGCGATTTAGGCGACGTGTGGTTCATCGATAAACCACGTGTAAACGATATGCATCCGACGATGAAGCCGGTTGAGTTAATGGTGCGCGCGATTCTGCACAGCAGCAAGGCTGGTGACTCGGTACTGGATCCGGTGGCGGGATCCGGGTCGACATTGATTGCTTGCCAGCAAACTAGTCGGCGCGGTCGCTTGGTCGAACTCGATCCGCGCTATGTAGACGTAGCCATTTTGCGTTGGCAAGATTTTTCAGGCCAAAAGGCAACTCTGGCCTCCACCGGTCAATCGTTCGAGGAGGTCAGTCAGGACCGCAGTAAACCTGTAGAGGTTGAACTGAATCCGCAGCCTGAGTCACGGCTGGAGTCCAAGTCCGAGTCAGACGCCGAGTCCCAATAGGCGTTGCTTTGCCGGTTGGTTGAACTCGCCCGCGATGTCTCGTGATCATCCCGCGAGGCGGCACTCTTGCCTCGCGGGTAGGCCGTCCGGGGACTGCTTGAAATCGCGTCCGTCTCAGAATTAACTTGCTTGTGGCGCCGAAACGAGGGATTGATGTCATGACGCGGCGACGGTCGCGCAAAAGGAGAGACCATTCGATGACTGTTTCAATTCCTCAAGAAGAAATTCAAGGCACCTCGGCACCAACGCCCAAGAAGGCGCGCGTTGCTAAACGCCGCCCCCACGCTGCGCGGGCCAAAGCCAAACGGCCCGGTAAGGCCGCTCACGCTAAGAAGGCCGCTTCGGCGCGTGTCGGCACCAAAACGGCCAAGATACTAACCCTGCTAAAACGGCCGGGCGGCGTGACGCTAAAGGGCCTTATGAAAGCGACCGACTGGCAGGCGCACTCGGTTCGCGGCTTCTTGAGCGGCACGCTCGGGAAAAATATGGGGACGCCCGTTGAGTCCTTCAAAAGCGACGCCGGCGAGCGCGCCTACCGCCTGTCTTCCAAGTAACCGTTCCATTCCACCGCCGCCGTGCCACCGCGCCCGGCAGCGCGTCTTACATTAAGCTTCTCGTCTCAACCGGTAATCCTCACCAGCATCACCAGGTAATACATCCGGTGTTTCTCCCAGCCACCCAACCAGCACACCCGCCAGTCGCCGAACCGTGAGCCCAATGTTACCGAAGTGTGGAGGCGAAGGTACTTTGTTTCCATCTGCATGTTTTCCGGCCCATCCCGCTGGTCCACACATTCATCCCTCTTCGGTTGCGAAATAGCAAGTCCGATCCACAGGGGGGGCGACAGGGGCGCGAGCGGAGCAGGCTGCCGGGGACTACTTCACGATTTTCGGTATGGCCTTCTTGGTTCCTTGCTTCCACGGCAGCAGGGGTGCCGCCGGCGGCAGATCCTCAATTTCATAGTGGATGGCGAAACGATCATCTCCAATCTGGCAGATGATCGTTTGCGCCCCGGCGTCTTCGGGCGGTTTCGGAAATGGCAACACCTTCTGACTGTTCTTCATAAGAACAGTCATGCCTCCGGTTTCAGACCAACGCAAGTTTTCATCCTCCGCCTCCGGCAGTAGCTGAATCAAATGCCCTCGGATTGCTCTCTGGAGTCGTTAACCGAAGTTCGAATCCATGCCGGGGAGCCAAACACAACTCTCTGAGTCTCTGTTTAACACCCCGGACGGCTCAGCTAACGTCAACGACGCGTTAATCGAGAATTGGTGGTCTGCTTTACGGCGCCTCGCGCAGACTGTGTGCATCAATGTAAATTTACCCGACTAGGCTTAGAACTCGGCTGGAATGACTGTGAATGGGCCGTCGTCCAGCCGCAATCCGCTTCTTGATCGGATAAACTAAGCTGCATTACTCCCTATGCCGCTTTCGGTAGGCGACAAACTCGGTCACTACGAAATCCTTTCGCCGCTGGGCGCTGGCGGGATGGGTGAGGTGTATCGCGCGCAGGACACGCAACTCGATCGCGAAGTCGCGATTAAAGTGCTGCCTGTTGCGTTGGCCAGCGACCCTGATCGCCTGGCCCGCTTTGACCGCGAAGCCAAGATCCTCGCCGCGTTGAACCATCCCAACATTGCTGTCATATATGGGCTGGTGGAATCGGCCGCGGGACGCGCCTTGGTAATGGAACTCGTCGCGGGCGAAACACTTGCCGACCGCATCAAGCGCGGACCCATCGCGCTTAACGAAGCGTTGCAGGTTGCTCGGCAAATCGCCGAAGCTCTCGAAGCGGCGCACGAAAGAGGTATTGTGCACCGCGATCTGAAACCGGGCAACGTGATGATCACCCAGTCAGGCGCGGTCAAAGTGCTGGATTTCGGACTTGCCGCCATGACCCAGGTCGGCGCTTCTACGCCGGGTGATCCGAACAACTCCCCTACGCTTACTATCGGGATAACGCAGGCTGGGGTCGTCATGGGCACGGCCGGGTATATGGCGCCGGAGCAGGCTGCGGGAACGCCGGTGGATCGGCGTGCGGATATTTGGTCCTATGGCGTCGTTTTGTGGGAGATGCTCAGTGGTCAGCGACTCTTCATCGGCGATACCGTCGCACACACCTTAGCCGCAGTGTTACAGACGCCACTCGATTTCGACAAGCTAACCGCACCGGCGCCCATCAAGAACTTGGTCTGCCGTTGCTTGGACCGAGACGTGAAAAATCGCTTGCAGTGGATCGGCGAGGCGCGTGTGGTCATAACGAAATATCTCGCAGACCCAACGTTGAGTGCGACGGACAGCCCAACTCGGGCCGCTAGACTACGTTACAGCCGTGTGCCGTGGATCGCTGCCGTGGTACTTGCTCTTTTAGCGACGGGCGCCATTTCGTGGGCTTTCCTTCAACGGCCTGCTGCCGAGACGCAATCGCTGCGCTACTCCCTTGAAGCGCCCCCCGACACCCGCTTCGTGAACACGTACTTCAACACTGCGATCTCACCCGACGGGCACTTCATAGCATTTGGTGTCAACCGCAAGGGATCACCCGATATCACCATCTGGCTCCGCCCCATGGACTCGCTCGATGCACGCGAGTTGCCCGGAACACAAGGCGCCAACGGACCATTCTGGTCGTCCGACAGCAAGTCCATCGGCTTCGTAGCCGCCAATAAGCTGAAACGCGTGGCTGTTGTGGGAGGCACCGCCCAAGTGCTATGCGACGCTCCGAACTACCAGGGAGGAACTTGGGGCTCGGACGGAACGATTCTGTTCAGCGCCAATAACGTAATCCAGCGGGTGTCTGCTTTCGGTGGCGCTGCCGCGCCCGTAACCGTCCTAGACTCCTCACTTCAGGAAACCGCACATCGTTTTCCCTCGATTCTTCCCGATGGCAAGAGCTTTTTGTCCACGATCCTGAGCTCCAATGCCCAGGTACAAGGAGTCCACGTGGCCTCCTTGGAGGCCCCGAAAAAAAGACTCCGCTTGGCGTCAAGCGACGCCAAAGCTGCCTACGCGCCGCCGCGGGACGGCCACGCCGGCTATTTGCTGTGGCTGCGCGAGCTTACGCTAGTCGCACAGGGCTTCGATGGCAAGGCCCACATTGAGGGGGACCCCGTTCCGCTGGCCGGACAGGTTTCGAAAAACAGCGTGAATCGAGCGGCCTTTTGGATTTCCGACAACGGTGTACTCGTTTACCGTTCAGGCGGCGAGACAGGTTACCAGATACTTTGGGCAGACCGAGATGGTAAACGTGAGGTGTTGACGGCGCCCACCACGGATACAAGGATCGGCGACCCTAGAATTTCTCCAGACGGTTCGCGAATCGCAATAGAACGCGACACCAGCCAGAGCGGCGGCCAAGAGTTCGACGTCTGGACCTACGAACCAGCGCGGCGGGTAATGACCCGGCTTACCTTCGGCCAAGGCCGCAGCCAACGACCGGTGTGGTCGCCGGATGGGCGCCAGATCGCCTTCAGCAACGACCGCACTGGAACCTGGCAGATTTACGTCAAGGACGCAGGCGGAACTGGCCAGGAACAGCTCCTCACTGATGGCCCTAATGCGAAAGCGGCCAAGGACTGGAGCCGGGATGGGCGCTACATCCTATATGAGGAGCAAGATCCAAAGAACGGATCGGATATCCGGGCACTCCTCCTCGCTGGAGACCACAAACCCATCCCGGTTCTGCAAACACCGTTCAACGAGGCTCAGGCCCAGTTCTCGCCAGACGGCAAGTGGATCACCTACCAATCGGATGAGTCGGGTGCAAATCAGATCTACGTGCAATCGTTCCCGCCATCCGGCGGCAAATGGCAGATCTCCACCAGTGGTGGCATTTCGCCCCGCTGGCGGGGCGATGGCAAGGAGCTTTATTTCTACAACTCTGGAGCGCTTTGGGCAGCAGGCATTCGGGCGGTGGGAGGACCTATCGAAGCCGATGCACCAAAGGAATTGTTTCCAATAACTTTCGTCAACGGACCCTCATACTTTTATGATGTGACGCGCGACGGCCAGCGCGTCCTAGAGATCCAGCCGCCGGATACCCTGAACAGCCAGCAAACCAATCCCCTCACGGTGGTCACGAACTGGCAGGCCTCTTTGAAGCATTAAGTTAAGGCGGTAAATTGCTCCGTCGCTTCGCCTCGCGAATTACTTCTTGCCCGGATCATCGGTGAGAAATCGGCCTGGGATCCGCGAATCGATACCGATAATAGTGGATAACGGTCGCCTTCCTAGAACCGAACTCTGTGTATTCAGCGAATACTATCGTCGTTGGCTGCGCCGCAAAGTTTATGCGTTCCTATAACCATCGCCGCACTCGCGATTGATAAGCGAGGAACTCGCGCGCAAAGAGAACGGTGAGCGCCTGTTCTTCCGGTGCAATCTGGAAACGGTTGATATAGACGACGAACACAGGAAGAAACAGGAAGGCAAGCCAATTAGATAAGAAGATCGCCCAAGCGGTCAAGACTAACAGAAGACCTAGGTACATCGGATTGCGGGTAATCTTGTAGATCCCCCAGCTTACTAACGAAGAAGAGGACCCGGGCTTGGTTGGATTGAGCGTTGTTCGGGCCCGGCGGAATGTCACGACGCCTGAAATCGCGATCATGAGACCGATCGCAGCGAGACCAACCGCAAGTAGACTACCCGCATGAAAGACGAAAGCAAGGGTCGGTGAGGAGTGCGATGCCAGCCACATCAGTACCGCGGTCACCAAAGCCACGACTGGCGGCGGAACCTTCAAATCAAGAACACGCATAACACTCCCTCAGAATTACGGCATCCGGGCTCAGGCCAGCGGCCGGTGATCCCTCGCGCTATGCTACCGCGATTGTCTAACGATAATGCTGCACAACGTCCGCTGGGTCTCGCTTCCCACAACGTTCCGACCCGATATCTTTAGAGGCGACTACACAGGAGTTGGGAGCGTTCGGTCAACACTACGCTGTCAGGCTGGAGCTATATGGAAATCTGGTTGTGCCAGCGCGAGAGCCCTGGGGTGAACTAGGCTAATTTGGCGAAGGTTTTTTCGCGAAATCGATTACAAGGAACTCAACAGGCCCGCGGCCGGA
>JAOAPR010000018.1 GCA_025463005.1 Bryobacterales bacterium
CAAGGAACGTAAAGAACCCATTCATGACGCTGCTCACGTGCGCAACGCAGTCGCCCGCTTCAAGCAGGTGCAAGGAGTGACCGAGGCTGAACGCGACGCGGCCTGGAAACGCATAAAATCCGCCGCGAAAAAATACAAGGTAGAGTTGAACGAACAAGACTGGCGCGAACTGAGTTAACCGCTCGAATATGAGTCACAAAGGCTGGGCCGCAGGAGCCCAAAAAGCCCTCGAGAGGCGGGCTTTGGTTTTGGAAGGAGGCGCTCAAAAGGCGAATGCCGATTGGGTAACGAGCCCGCGTCGCGAGGGCTTTTTTCTCTGCGACAAGCACTTACGCCTGTGCGGCAAGTGGCTTGTGCGTCAGCTGGCGCCGGATTCTTCGCCAATCGAGATCGAGTCAATGAGCGAACATAGCGAGCAAGATCGGTTATTGCACGCAATGGCGTGGGAGGCAGCAAATGTCCATCTTGGTACGCCGCGATCACGCGAACGAATTCTGAATGACTTAAAAAAGCGTCCCGGCAAGTGGCTGCGATCCGCAGTAAAGAACATGGCTACGGCTATTATTGACGATTGGAAAGCTTGGAAGAAGGCTCATCGATAGCGCCGACGGTTTGGCAAAGTCGTGGCCGAATCTCCTTCGGTGACGAGAAAATCGGCACCGTTAACCTCGAACGCGGTGACTCGTGCAGAATGGGACCCGGCACGCCTGGCGCAATAAGGAACAAAACCTGTGACGATGCTGGCTTTCTTAAACGGCGCTACGGAGTAAAAAGTAGGAATCCTTAAATGTGCCTAACGGTCCGGACACTCACAGGCCCACGCCCAATTAAGAGCAACCAATTGCAACGTCTCTCTAGGTGAGCGTCAGTGCTGCCGCGAAATGATACTTGAGCGTCGTCCCTTCGAAGCGAGGAGTGTTGGTGGGTGAGGTTTTGAAGCGTCACCTTGCCTCGCTTCGATCTCTATTTGTCCTGACATCGGGCTTGCCAGATCCAGTTTAACGGCGATTTGCGCGCATCGACAAGCCGGAGAGCACGAAGTAGAAGTAAACTTCGTACAGCGGTCAAAGGAACGATGACAACACCCGATCCGAGCACGGCGGAGGTTTTGGTCGACGACGCCGGAACAATAGGCTCGAGCCTTGCGCGGCCACCAGCACAGCCGACAATTCCGGCCAAGGGCAAGAACCACAACATTCGCGTTTCACCCGAGGTAATCGAGGCCGCCCAGAAGGACGGCGAAGAGCTGCTCCGCGACCTGCGGACGACTTCGGGGGGCCTGACGCGGACCGAGGCCGAAGGGCGCGCTCGTACGACGGGTCCAAATGAGGTGGCGCAGGAGCGCCGGCAAGGCTGGCCCGTCCGCCTTCTGAAAATCATCCGCAATCCGCTGGTGATCTTGCTGGCGACTCTATCAGCGGTTTCCTTCGGTACCGGCGACGCGCGCGCCGGAACCGTGATGGCGGTCATGGTGGCACTCAGTGTCGGGCTCCGCTTCTTACAGGAGGCCCGGGCGGATGCCGCGGCGGCGAAGCTAAAGGCCATGATCCACGTGACGGCCACTGTCATTCGGGATGGCGAGGCGAAGGAGATGCCTCTCCGAGACCTGGTGCCCGGGGATATTATCAAGCTGTCCGCGGGCGACATGATCCCGGGCGATGTGCGGGTTCTCTCCTCCAAAGACCTCTTCGTTAGCCAGGGAAGCCTCACCGGGGAGTCGCTTCCTATCGAGAAGTTCCACGATCCCGAGACTAAGGTTGTGACCTCACCGACGGAGCTCAAGAACATATGTTTCATGGGGACAAGCGTCCAAAGCGGCACGGCCTCTGCCGTCGTGGTCACGACAGGGGCCCGCACCTATCTCGGCAGCATGGCTGGCTCAATCACGGAGGACCGGACGCCAACAAGCTTCGACCAGGGCCTCAATCGCTTCACATGGCTCATGATCCAGCTCATGGCGGTTATGGTCCCCCTGGTCTTCCTCATCAACGGGTTCACCAAGCACGATTGGAAAGGAGCCTTTTTCTTCGCGATGGCGGTGGCCGTGGGCCTCACCCCCGAGATGCTGCCGATGATTGTCTCGGTCTGCCTCTCCAAGGGTGCGCTCGCCATGAGCCGCAAGAAGGTGATCGTTAAGAGGCTCAATGCCATCCAAAATTTCGGGGGAATGGACGTGTTGTGCACCGACAAAACTGGAACTCTCACCGAAGATCGCGTCGTCCTCCAGCGGCATTGCAATGTCGCCGGGCGGGAAACGGAGGAGGTGCTCCTGGACGGCTACCTGATTAGCCACTTCCAGACGGGCCTCAAGAACCTGCTTGACCGCGCGATCCTGGATAGCCCGGACTTTCACGGGCAGGCGCTGGTCGAAAAGTACAAGAAGCTGGACGAACTCCCGTTCGACTTCACACGGCGCATGATGTCCGTATTGGTGGAGGATCCCGAAGGCAAAGCCATCCTATTCGCTAAGGGGGCTCCGGAAGAGGTCTTCCATCAGTGCTCTCACTTCGAGCTGGACGGGAAACTGTCGCCGATGGACCCCAACCTTATAGTCGGGTTGAAGGAAGAGTACGCTAGCCTCAGCAATGATGGGTTTCGGGTTCTGGCAGTGGCAACGAAGCAGTTGCCGGGAAAACAGATCTGCTCAAGGGATGACGAGCGCGAACTGGTGCTCAAAGGGTACGTCGCGTTTCTGGACCCGCCCAAGGACACCGCCGGACGTGCAATCGAGGCTCTTCACAAGCATGGTGTGGCAGTAAAAATACTCACTGGAGACAACGACCTCATCAGCCGCAAGGTGTGCAAGGACGTGGGCCTCTCGGCTGATCCCATGCTGCTGGGAGGAGACGTGGAGAAAATGTCCGATGCAGAGCTGGCTGAGGCGGCCGAGAAGACGACCCTCTTCGCCCGCCTCTCTCCCGCGCACAAACAGCGGGTCATCCGCGCCCTCCGGAGTAAGGGACACGTCGTCGGATTCATGGGCGATGGAATCAACGATGCTCCGGCCTTGCGAGCTGCGGATATCGGCATCTCGGTGGACACGGCTACGGACATCGCCAAGGAGTCGGCCGATCTGATCTTGCTGGAGAAGGATCTGATGGTACTCGAAGGCGGCGTGGTCGACGGCCGGAAGGTGTTCGCGAACATCCTCAAGTACATCCGGATGGGGGCGAGCTCCAATTTCGGAAACATGTTCAGCGTGCTGGGCGCTAGCGCCTTCCTGCCTTTTATCCCGATGGCCCCCATCCAGGTGTTGACCAATAATCTTCTCTACGACTTCTCGCAAGTACCGATTCCAATAGACGCGGTAGACGACGAGCAAGTGGCGCGCCCGCGACCTTGGAACATCGATGAAATCAAACGTTTCATCCTTTTCATCGGCCCCATCAGCTCGATCTTCGATTACACGACGTTCTTCGTCATGCTCTGGGTTTTCAATTGCTGGGACCCATCCCGCGCGGCGGTATTTCAGACGGGCTGGTTCGTCGAGTCGCTGATGACGCAGACGCTCATCATCCACGTCATTCGTACTAACAAAATTCCCTTCATACAGAGTCGGGCGAGTTGGCCGCTGACGGCAACAACGTTATCCATCATGGCCTTCGGAATGTGGTTGCCATATTCCCCATTGGCCCCCTCGCTGGGCCTGGTACAACTTCCGCGGCTGTACTGGCCGATCCTGATGCTGACTCTGCTCAGCTATGTGAGCCTCACACAAGTGATTAAAGTCTGGCTGCTGCGGAAGAAGTGGATCTAGACGCGCGGATGGCGGCGCCAGCAAATGAGGCATCCGACGCAATTTGGATGCTTGCGGTCTGGTTAGCGAATCCCGTAGCAAGGAGGTCTCTCGAATGTCTGTACGACCCAAGGAGCTACGCCGCATAGGGCGCATCGGCTGGTTACGCGCGGCCGTATTGGGTGCGAACGATGGCATCCTCTCAACAGCGAGTCTGGTGCTCGGAGTCGCAACGGCCCATGCGACTCACAACAACATATTGGTCGCGGGGGTTGCCGGCCTAGTCGCTGGGGCGATGTCCATGGCTGCGGGTGAGTACGTGTCCGTCCACTCACAGGCAGACACCGAACAGGCCGAACTAGACCTTGAGCGCACGGAACTCAAAGCGGACGACAGAGGCGAGCACAAGGAACTGGCGGCCATCTACGTCGCTCGTGGGCTTGAGCCTGCGCTCGCGAAACAGGTCGCCGAGCAGCTGATGGCCCATGACGCGCTAGGCGCGCATGCCCGCGATGAACTCGGAATCTCCGAGGCTCTCAGTGCGCGTCCTATTCAGGCTGCACTGGCGTCGGCTGGCAGCTTCGCTGTTGGAGCGGCCATGCCTCTCTTGGTCACTGCCATCGCCCCGGAGTCGGTTCTAATCCCCCTGGTCTCTGGAACTTCATTGGTGTTCCTCACGCTCCTGGGCGGGTTGGCTGCACGCGCGGGCGGCGCGGGCGTGACGGTGGGCGCGATACGCGTCACGTTCTGGGGTGCACTGGCGATGGCGGTGACCGCAGGCGTCGGGGCGCTCTTCGGAACTGTGGCGTGACCGTGGCGAACTGTCTCGAATGAAGAGCACGATTTTATCAATCTCCGGACCGGATTATACCGACTCCGTTCTGCGAAACGCCGACGGCTGCGCCTTTGTTTTCCTTTTAGCTCCGTCTCCGAAGTGATCTTGCCATTGTTCTGGGCGGCGGCTCCGGCTCTTAAACAGAGAGTCAGAAAGTTGTGTTTGGCTCCGCACGTAGGACTCGAACCGATGCATGTTCGGTTAACACAAGTGTGAAAGCGTACTGATTCTAAAGCAGAACGGATCCCAGTTTCGTGGGAGACACACTTGATTCGAACAAGCTTCGAGTGTCCGCTAGGTGAACTCAGTTAACACCGCGGTTAACCGAACCTGAGAAGTTCGAGTCTTAGCTGATGGTCAGGCAGGACCTACAACACTTCGGTTAACAGCCAGGCAATTCCATCAAAACCTAACCGCCTAGACGATTGTTAAAGGTCCGTACACATTGCGCTATCTTGCCAAGGGTGGCTAGTTTAGCCGGGCTGCGCAAACCCAGTCTCATGGGTCCGATTATTCCCGTTGCTCACCATATCGCTATTCCGTACAAGGACTTTGAAGGAGCATCCCCACAAAACTCCCCACAGTGGTAAAACAACATTTAGAGCGGATTGTGTTTCGGTGTGCGGCTCGCATTTCCGGTGCCAGCTTCCGAAACGCTACATCGCTCGTCGGCTTTTAAGGAGTCCCGGTGAGTCTTGCCGATCAGCAAAAGGATCCCGTTCCGGCTCCGGTTCCCGAGTTATCGGAGCGCACGAAGCGCAGACTCATAAGCGAAGGGACGGAAACTTAAAGTGTATACGCTCTCGATGGGTGCCGAGGTGATTTCTCGGGTGAACACCGAGAATGGTGTTCAAGGCGCTTGGTCCGCACTGAGTGCCAACGACACGAAATGCCAATACCAGAAAGAGGGAAGGCTCCAATAAGAGTCCGTTAATGTAGATTATCGGGCGACCTACAGCAGGGGAGCGGACTATCTCATAAGGTGAACCCGCGTCGACGATCAATAAAAGTAATGGACGGATTGCCGACCACTCGGAAACTATCGTTCACAACCCTGCCTCCTCACTCAAGGCCGCTCAAGTTCCCCAAAACGCCGTTTCCGGCCAACTTCCGGATCGGCGACCAACCGTAAGGAATCGGAGGATTCTCTTAATCAATCAAAACAGCACACCCCGCGTTTGCCCAGCCCAGGAAGTAGAATTAACGGAGGAGAAAACACGAATGACCCTTTCCCCATTCTCGCGCCGGTTCGCCGTGATTCTGCTCGCAGCCTCGGCATCCTTTCTCGCGTATGCTCAATCGAAGCTCCCTGCCGACCTTGATCCCCAATCGCGAGCCCGCCTGCCGTATCTGAAGAGTTCCGAGGTAGATGCCAAGGGAAAGAAAGTCGTCGATATCTTTGGCAAGGGTGGAACGGTGAGCGGGCCGCTTGCCTTCGCAACCTATAACCCGGCCGTTGGACAAGCCTTGCTAGACCTCCATGACGCGGCGGTGACGGGCGGAACGCTCGATTCCTACACGCGTGAACTCGCAATTCTGGTCGCCTGCCGCGAAACCAACTACAACCTTGAGTGGAATGGGCACGAGGCCAGCGGTCTAAAGGCTGGAATCGACGCCAAGTTGATCGACGTGGTTCGGAAGCGCGGCCCGATCGCTGGTTTGAATGAAAAGGACGCCACCGTCATTCGGCTCGGCCGCCAGATGCTCACGGATAAAAAGGTCGATTCCGCCACCTTTGCGAAGGCCGTCGAATTCTGGGGCAAGCGCGGCACGATGGACATGGTGGCCGTCATGAACACCTACGCAGTCAGCGGCTATTTCGCCATCGCCGTCGATGAGCGCTCTCCCGAAGGCAAGCCTGAACTTCCGGCGGTAAAGTAACTTCATTCAGCGGAGGTCACTCTAACCCTCCGCGAAATACGACTCGTTCCCTGCCGCCTTGTTCCACACGTGGGGAGCGCAGAAAGTTTCAAGGGGCCAGCAGACTGGCGGTTAAGTCCAGGATGACTGCGTACTCGTCCACTACTTTTTCAAATTCGGCGTTTGGCTTAGCGTTCAGGCTCTGCCAAAAAGTAGGTGACGGATGGCCGACCATCCGGAAGCTGGAACACGGCCAATACGTCCGCCCGCGTAAAGCACAAAGCGATATCGTGTAGACTTGGCGGCCAGGGAGGTGTTCATGAAACGTTTATTGACCGGAATCGGGCTAACCGTCGTGCTGTTCGTGCCGGCCGTTGCCAGTGCTCAGATTCTGGTTGCCGGAGAAGGTCCGGTCGTGTACGGGCATCACCATCTGAACACCACGAACATGGACGCACAGAAGAAGTTCTATGCTGACACGCTCGGCGGCAGCGTGGCCAAGATCGGTTCCGGTGACCGGCAGCAGGAGATCATCAAGTTCCCGAATGTTCTGATCTTTTTCCGTCCGATGCAGGCGCCGACGGGCGGCTCGATCGGCACGACGGTTAACCACATCGGCTTTTCCGTTCCCGATCTCAGGCCGCTCGTAGCGAAGATCAAGGCGAACGGCTTCAAAATGATCACCGTCGATTCGGTCGCCGCGAACGTGAAGGTGACCGACGACATCGCGGCCGCCAGTCCTACGACGAACCTCGCGTTTGCGCTCGGTCCGGAGAATGTCAAAGTGGAGTTCGTCGAAGTCAAATCGCAGAAGGCCCCGATTCAGCTTCATCACATCCATTTCTTCGGGCAGATGAACACCGAGATGCAGGCCTGGTACGCCAAGACGTTCGGCGCGACGATGCTTCCGGCCAATCCGGGGTCCGCGTTCGTGCAGGATCAACTGCCCGGCGTGTTCCTGAACTTCACGCCGTCGCCGACGCCGACCGTCGGCACAACCGGCCGATCGATCGATCACATCGGCTTCGAGATCAAAAACCTCGAGGCGTTCACGAAGAAGCTCGAAGCCCAGGGCATCAAACTGGATCGTCCCTACACCAAGGTGCCCCAGCTTGGCATCGCGATCGCGTTCATCAAAGATCCCTGGGGAACGAATATCGAAATGACGGAAGGACTCGCAGAACTCAAGTAGGGTTACATCAAATGAGAACAGCCATTCTCCGTCTGGGGGCGCTGCTGCCATGCGCAGCGCCGCCTGCGTTTGCACAACTCGTGAGGCACGGGGACGCACCGATCCGCATCGGCCACTATCACCTCAACGTCACGAGCGTCGAAGCCCATAAGAAGTTCTGGGCCGGCACGCTCGGCGGTAAAGCAATGAAGTTCGGCGGCATCGATGTAATTGAGTTTCCCGACGCGTTCATCTTCCTGCGCGTGCAGAAGCCGGCCGGCCCGACCCGCGGCACCGCCTTCGATCACATCGGCTTCGCAGTGCCAAACGTGCCGGCGATGGCGACTAAGCTGGCAGCCGCGGGATATCAGGAAACCACCGGGCGGGAGCCGAAGCCGGGTGAGCCGCCGCCAGCGGCATCGGGCACGTCGGCAGTGTATGGACGCTTCGCGTATTTTCTCGGTCCTGACGGGGTGAAAATCGAGCTCGTTACCAGCGATCAAAAAGACGCGGCGCCTATCGTGGCGCATCATATCCACTTCATCAACAAGCAGTACGTCGAGATGCAGCAGTGGTACATGAAGGCGTTCAATGCGACTTTGCGTCCGGGACAAACCGACTTCTTCATTGGCGCAGACTTGCCGGGCATCGGATACAGCCTCAACTTCTTCCGGTGGGAAGGCGACCAGTCCATCACTCAGGTCCCCACAGCCGGCCGCGTTGTAGATCACGTGGGATTCGAAGTGAAGAACCTGGACGCGTTCTGCTAGGCGCTCGAAGCGAAGGGCATCAAGGCCATTCGGCCTTACAAGAAAAGAGACGCAGCCATGAACAACATCGCCACTGCGACGATGGTCGACCCTTGGGGAGTCTCAATCGAGCTGACCGAGGGCCTGGACAAGATCAACTGACTTCGCTTCTGAATGCACGCCGGCTTCTGGCATGCTCAGGAATTCACAAGCAACCCACACAGACGTGTTGTCGCCATCTCGTATGCTCTATCCGGATTACTCCTGGATCACGGCGCGTAGGGAAACTATCTCCACCTGGGTCCCGTGGAAGCCTTCCGATAATGCTGCATAACAGCCATCCTCGAAGAGCCCCGGCGCCGGTTTCCGAGCAGCCAACTATTCATTCAAAGTCAGCTCGATGCGGTGGGACTTCCGTGGAGTGCGTGACTTATTGGCCTATAGGGGACGTTCGCGGAACCCGGGCAGATAAGGTAGTGGCTAATGCTCGGTGAAGTATCGCTCCAAGCTGCTCTTTTCTAGTCGACCTTACCTACCTTGCCCTTGGCAAATACCGGGTTATCGAGGGTCCCTCCGATATGGAACGGAAACGACAGCTTTCCGTCTTTCAGCGTCCCTCCGGCCAGCCGCGCAAACAGGTTCGTTACAAACCCCTGCTGAGAAGTGATTTCCGCCACACCCTGGTAGTTCAGTTCGTCAGAGCCGGATAGGCTCACACTGCCGGAGCCATCAAGATCAACTCCGTAGCCGTCGATGTCGATGACCTTGCTCGAAATCTGCTCATGATCCAATTCCAGGTCGGTCGAAACAAAATTGAACGAGGATGGATTGTCCTTGGCAGGGCCGAGATCGTTGTAATGCACCAGCTTCATCAGGTTCGCATTCAGCTTCAAACTTGGCACCTGGCCGTTGCGCACCGTCAAATGCCCGCTGCCGTGCAATCGCTCCAGCGGACGGAGCGAGTACGCGATTTCTCCAGAGATCTTCATCTCACCCTCCAACTTTCCCGTCATTTTCCCCCGGCCATTTTGAAAGGCCGTCAGAAGATGCGCCATATCAATGCCTTTCATGCGCACGTCGGTCCTGAAGCTCGGGTTCTTTCCCGACACTTTAATGGAGAGCGCTCCCGTCGCGTTTCCCCCATACGTTTCAGCTTTCACGTCCGTGAAAAAAACCTCCCTCGCCTGCAGCCGGATATTGGAAGTCAGATTTTTCGCTTCGATGGAGGCGAATCGCAGCAGCCCGGCCTTCAATGTCCCCTGTCCATCGAGTGTGGTGGAAGTGGGATCGGCGATAGCGTCCACATTCACGTTTTCCAGTTCGCTCGAGACATCGCGCGCCTCCAAAAAGACGGGCCCTGCCGCGTCGGAAGGCAGAAGAATTGACGCGATTACCCGCGCCCGCTTGATTTCCACCCGCGAGACCACGCCGAATAGAAGCGCGCCCGGTGTATTTTTCGTTCCCGGATCCTCGAAGTTCCACGGCCCGTCCGGGTCCGAAACCAGATTGATGACCGGCTGTTCCAGCACCAGCGACTTGATCACTAACCGCCGGTGCAGCAACGCCCTCATGTCAAGCTGGGCATCGATCCGCGCCACCTTCACGATGTAACTCGGCGGAAATAATGGCGGGCTCTTCACCCCGAAATCGTCTACGTGAATCGCTACCCCGGGGAACAACGTCACCGCCAGTCGCCCCACCTCAATCTTCCTCCCGGTCTTCTCTTCCAAATAGGAGATCACCTTCGGCCGGTAGCGATCCGCATTTAATAGGACTGGTACAAGGAAAATCAACACAACGAGCAGCGCGCAGGCAATACCCACCAGAATAAACCCAGTCCCGCGACGGATAGTCAGAACACGCATGACCTTCCCCACGACGAGCGCTTCCCCCCAGCCTCTAGCATTGCCAGCCTGGTTGCGGGGGGTACGTCGCCAATCCGAGATGTCCGCCCGATTATTCGACTTGGATCCCGGTAGATCCATTGTCCCTCGTTACGGACTAGGGCGGCGACACCCCTTCGAGGTATCTGCTCGAAGCACTACGTTATGAATAAACTGACCGCTCTAGGTTGATTAGTCACGAGCGATACCACGGTGTTTATCAACTCGTATCCCGGATGTCCCGACCGGCCGAGCAACACCGACTCGCAGCACCGGGTGTCAGAAACCATCGTATCGAGATGCCTTCCGTTATTACGTGTTATCGAGTACCTACACGAATGCGAAGCTCATGGATCTTGCTAATGTGTATGCGCCTTGCCGATCCAACCCAGTTCGTGTCCTCCGGGGTGCAAAGGCCCAACTGATTGGTGGAAACAACCTGCGGCATAATGGTTCAGTCGTTCCCCGCGTCCCGCCTGAGCTTGCGAGTAAACTCCGTGATCAAGTCGATTCTGTTCTTGGCGGTATTCGTATTTCCCGCCTATGCTGTCGATAATGTGGTGCGAGTCACCACGCCAACTGGCGAACCGATTCCATATGTCCGAATCCGGTCGGCGGGAGCTTTCGCAAACGGATTCAGCTTTACCGATGCAAAGGGTGAATGGCACATCGACATTCCGGTCATCGGGGGCAGTGCGTGTTCCATGTTCGCGCCCACTCTGGTGACCTCGCTCTCGAAGCCTGGTTTCACTTTCGATAAGGTTTCCTTCGGCATCCCGTGCGGCGGATTTGGGTCGCTCACTTCCGTCGTCGGAACAGGAAACCCTCTCGCGACTTTCACCACGGTTTCAGCCGCCAGTTACAGCCTAGTTCTGGCGCCTCAACTAATCGTGGCTGCCTTTGGTGAGGGGCTGGCGGATACGATCGAAAGCGCAGCGACTCTGCCTCCGCCGACTAGTCTTGGCAATAGGAAGGTGGTTATGATCGGGCCGGACGGTGTTCAGTATTCTTGTCCGATCCTCTTTGTTTCTCCCGCACAGATCAATTTCATCCTTCCCAACATCCCTCAGGTAATCGTTCTTGGACAAAACGCCGTTCCAGCCGTGATCGATCTCCTAGATGCGAATGGTCCGATTCGCGAGGAAGGAATTATCTTAAAGCACGCTTCACCATCGTTGTTCTCTGCAAACGGCACGGGCGAAGGTGTTGCCGCAGCCGCGCTCACGCGGATCCGTGTGGATGACACTATCTCCGAAGAACTCGTTGCTCAATTTGATCCAGTCAAGAAAGAGTTGGTCGCGATTCCAATCGAGTTCACTGACGATACCCAACGGCTTATTCTGTCCCTCTTTGGCACGGGCTTCGGAGCCGCTACAGACGTACAGGTAACCATGGCCGAAGCCAACATTTCAGTACTTTTTGTTGGCCCTCAAAAGGAGTTAGAAAATCTAGAGCGCCTTGATCTCGATTTGCCGCGCACCTTGGTTGGTGCCGGCGAAGTATCGATAGTAGTAACTGTTGACGGCATCAAAGCGAACATAGTCACAATTCGTTTCCGATGAGAAAATTCAAGGTCGAGTGGTGCTGTGTCTCCGAAGTGCCGATCAACGGTGACCGAATTTGCCGAAGATGGCGTTCGGAGAATAGTGTCCGTTAATACGTCTTATCGTTCCGCTCGCCTTCGCTTCCCCAACGCCGTTCCGCCCATTGTCCGTATGAGCGACCCTACGGGAGTTGTCCAGTACAGGAGTCCTATAAGAGGGAATGTCAAGAGACATTTTTCTCCGACCGCTTGCCGCGGAAGAACCGACTGAGGCCGGTGGGCTGCCGGTCCCACGCTTCCTAGTTTTCTGACGGCGTTCGGTCGGCATGATCCACCACCAGCGTCTCTATCGAACCCTTCGTGGACTCAAGCTTCAGCCCAAGTTGCTCCTGCAATGCGGTAAAGAGGGAAGGGAGTGTGGCGGCGTCATTACCCGCAGGCGCGTTGTCAGGGGCCCAATCGAGTGTCATCTTGTACGACCCGCTCAGGCCGGTCTTATCCAGCACCGGGCGCCCAGCCTCGCTGGTCAGAAACTCCGCAAAGCGCTCCATGGATACTGTGGCGACTACGTGCCACTGCGTCCGATTCGAGTTGCTGGTAATGCCGGTGGCCGTTTCTTCGGTGGTCTTAAACTTAGGTCCGTTCTTGGCAACCGTCAGCGCATAAACCGGCAATTCTTTCGTCTCGCGATGAACGGTTAGTTTGAAGCGGTCCGCCAGCAGAGCCTGAAGCATCAGCGGTACCTGCTCTGCCGCGGAGTGAGGTGGAAACTTCGCGATGATATCGAAGCGCTCGGTTTCGAGCCAGTCCGGCCCGTTGATCTGATACCGCTGAACCTGGTAGGCCTTTCCAATTACTTCCTTCAAATTGACGTTGGAGTAAGTCAATTTTCCCGAGTCGGCGTAGGAAGACATTTGGGTCTGGGTTCGTCCCTCGGACTGTGGTGGGGCGGGTTTGATCGTCGCTACCTCGAACTCGGGAGAGGCTTGCCCGCAAAGATGGGCTGAAGCAAGGACGGCAAGACTCGCGGTCAGGATGGTTGGCAGCATAGGGTCAGTTCCTCCTTGTCTTGGGAGTAAGACTCGCAAACTCAGATTTCCATTTGCCCCAAATTTATCACAGCGTACACCCAGCCACCATTTCTTGATCCTCCAAGTTGCAGTTTTTCCCTTCAGGGCGTTTGAACAATTCTGCTCCCGCACGCATGCTCAGATCCTGGTTAACGCGCTATACGGAATGTGGCCGCTCCGCCAGAGGCAGTCTTGGACGTTAATGCTCGATATCAGGACATCGCGAGCACCCCTATTGTGTTCCAATAGGACTTCGATTACACTCTATGGGTAACCAATAGAGGAGTGTTGCAAGTGTCAAAGAAAGCGGACGTATGGCAAGGGACGCTGTCCCTAATGGTGCTCAAGACGCTGGAATCTATGGGGTCGCAGCATGGTTACGGAATCGCCCGGCGGATCGAGCAAACCAGTGGAGACCGGCTGGCGGTTAACTACGGCACCCTCTATCCAGCTCTGCTGAAGCTGGAGCAGGAGGGCTACATCACCTCCGAGTGGGGCTTTTCTGAGAACAATCGCAAAGCCAAGTTCTATCAGCTTACGCGTGCGGGGCGAAAGCACGTGGAACGCGAAGCCCGGCAATGGAGTCAGACCACCGCAATCATGGACCGGTTCCTTACCGAGGGAGGCGAATCATGAGGCACATCCGAGCCTTCCTGATCCGCCTAGCGGGCGTGTTCCGCAAACGCGATGAGGATCTCGCTGCGGAGATGGAAAGCCATCTGCAGCTACACATCGACGAGAACCTGCGGGCGGGAATGACCGCCGAGCAGGCGCGGCGCGAAGCGGTGGTCAGGCTGGGCGGCGTCGAATCGGTGAAGGAAGCCTATCGCGATCGTCGGGGTATTCCATTTCTCGAACACTTGGTGCAGGACTTGCGCTACGGATTGCGGCAGCTGCGGCGCAGCCCGGGGTTTACTGCAGTCGCGGTCTTGTCACTTGCCCTGGGCATCGGAGCCAACACCGCGATCTTCAGCCTGATCGATGCCCTGATGCTGCGCTGGCTGCCGGTACGCGATCCGCAGGAGCTGGTCCAGTTAAAGCTCCTGACGGGCGGGGCGAGTCGAGTCGGTGACAGTTTCTCGTACCCGATTATTCGCGCGCTCGCGGATCAGAAGCAAATCTTCTCGGGCGTGTGCGGTTTCAGCAGCGCCGCTGTTATGGTTGGTCCTCTAGGCTCAGTCACGCAGGTTTCCGCGGCTTGGGTCACAGGAGCCTACTACGAAACCCTCGGGCTTAACCCATCCAGTGGGCGCCTCCTCACGCGAGAGGACGACCAGCCGGGCGCACCAGTCGTAACGGTAATCAGTGACGGCTACTGGGAGCGGCAGTTCGCACGCAACCCCGGAGCGGTCGGCCAGACGCTGCTCATCGATGGTTTTCCGGTGATGATCGTTGGCGTCAGCCCCCCGGGTTTTGTGGGAGCGAACGTGGGATCGGTGGCCGACATTACTTTGCCCCTGGCGGCGTCGCCTCGCATGAACCCCGAGAGTGCATTCCTGCTCGGTCCGGGCAGCTTCTGGCTGCGCGTGCTTGCCAGACCCCAGAAAGGCATTTCTGTCGCGCAAGCCAAGGCTCGTCTTGCTGCCGCCTGGCCTCAGTTATCCGAAGTGGCGGTTGGCGCGGGCGCACCGCCTGCCCGCCGCAAGGCGATGATCGAGGCAACCTTCGAGTTGGTCCCCGGCGGAACGGGTTACGCCTACATGCGCGAAATGTTTCGGAAACCGCTGCTGGTTCTGATGGCTCTGGTCGCTCTGGTGCTGCTGATCGCCTGTGCTAACGTGGCGAGCCTGCTGCTGGCGCGCGCTTCGGCGCGGCAACGCGAAATCGCGGTCCGGCTGGCCATCGGCGCGGGAAGGGGCCGCGTTATCCGGCAGCTCTTGACCGAGAGTACGCTGCTGTCTTTGCTGGGAGCCGCCCTGGGGATCGGTCTCGCATGGCTGGTGAGCCGCTCCCTCGTGAACCTGTTCTTCCGGAGGTCAGTCCTCGATTTGAGTCCGAATTGGCACGTGTTTGCGTTCACCTGTGCGGTCGCGATTGCCACAGGCATTCTCTTCGGTCTTGCGCCCGCGTTTCAAACCACCGCGTCGAGTCCATCGCCAGTGCTGAAAGAAGACGCTCGGATGAGCCGGTCGCGCTCGCGGCTTTTGTCGTCGCTGGTGAGCGCGCAGGTGGCCCTGTCACTACTGCTCTTGATCGGCGCGGGACTCTTTATGCGGACCTTGCAGAACCTGCAGAGCCTGAACCCCGGCTTCCAGCGGGAAGGAGTCCTCCTGGTGAATGTCGACGGCAAGAGTGAAGGCTACCGGGAAGCTCGCCTGACCGCGTTCTACAAGGAGCTGCTCGATCAGGTTCGGCAAGTACCCGGAGTTCTCTCCGCAAGTATTTCCAACAACACGCCCTTGAGTGGAGGCACGTGGACCGAGGCCGTTGCCCCCAAGGGACAGCCAGTGCCGGAGAACGATAACGCCCACTTCGTTGCGGTGGGTCCTCGCTTCTTTGAGACGATGCATACCCCGCTTGTATCGGGTCGCGAGTTTACGGAACAGGATGAGGGGAGTCCGAGCGTGGCAGTGGTTAACGAATCGTTTGCGCGGCGCTATTTTCCCAATCAGAATCCCGTGGGAAAGTATCTCGGCGACGGTGAGCCGCCCTCCCACGGATTTTGAAGTAGTGGGCACGGTCACGGACACTATTACGGATGGCCTGCGGTCGGCAGCTCCGCCAACGGTCTACGTCTCCTACTTTCAGCGCGCTTCTGACGACACCACGCTGGAGATTCGCGCCGCAGGATCTCTTTCCCAAGTGTCCTCAGCCATTCGCAAGGAGCTGCAGCCGAAGCTGCCGAGGGTGCCGGTGGAAGTTCGGCCACTAACCCAGCAGGTAGACGATACCCTGGTGCAGGAACGGATGATGGCGACGCTCGCGAGCGGTTTTGGAGGGCTGGCATTGGCGCTAGCCTGCATCGGACTGTACGGGCTACTCGCCTACAGCGTTGCGCGGCGCACTAAAGAAATGGGAATCCGCATGGCGCTCGGCGCGCAGCGGAGCTGCGTCATCGGGATGATAGTCAAGAGTGCGATTCAGCTCGTGGTCTTCGGGATCACGCTGGGCTTGCCGGCGGCATGGGCTGCATCGAGCTGGGTGAAGTCGATGCTATTCGGACTCACGCCGACGGACCCAGCGACGATCGCAGGTGCCTCAATGATACTGGCAGCCGCGGCGCTGCTAGCGGCGTATTTGCCCGCCCGACGCGCGTCTCGCGTCGATCCCATGACCGCCCTGAGGCACGAGTAGATAGAGATAAGTCGTCTCCACCGTCACAGGCGCGGTCAGCTTGAACGTGAGCACGCGGCCGGAATCGTTCGCGAACGACCTCCGGCAGAACCTTGAGAGCAACATCGCGCTTCAGCTTGGTGTCGCGGGCGCGGTACAACTCCCCCATTCCGCCGGCGCCGATCAGACCGAGGACTGCGTACGAGCCGAGTTTGTCGCCAGCCGCGAAAGCCATAGAGTTCCGATTTTACCCCCCAGAGAGGCTCACGTTTGGCGAATTTGCGCCATTCGGAATGAGGGACGGTGTGAACCGTCAAACGCCGTAATGGTGGATAACGGTCATCTTCCCAGAACTGACATGCCTGCAGAAGTAGCTTCCGGAGCGCCGTGATCCAGGCACAAACCAGACAGATCAGTCTACGCGGCGCGACTAGCCAGGATAAATTGAGCAGACTAAATCTACATGCAGAGCCAGGGTGGAAAGACCACTGGGTTCCTTCCGATTGCAGCCGAAGAGAAAGAGCTGACGGTGGTGCATGTCGCAGGCACCACCGACGTCGCCAGCTTGCAGGAAGTGGTGAAATCGACGATTGCATACGATCTTTCTACGGCGGGAGCGAAAGAGGGCGGACATTAGCCAGAAGGAATTGCAGGAAGGCATCCGGCCTGGTCATTAAAGCCATATGACCCGCCTCCGGGATTAGCAGCATCGATTTTCGCGGTGCGGTGATCTGATTGAAATAAGCCTGTGCGAGGGCAGCGGGCGTGATGTCGTCTTCGGCTCCTTGGACGATAAAGAAGGGGACAGAGAAATCGGTTCCAAGCGCCGGAAGGTCCATCCGCATCATGGGTCCCTTCAGGGTTTCTCCGAAGAAAGCGTCGCCTCCAATCACGCCTCGGATGTAATTGACGACGTCCTTCAGCGAATAATCCGGCGCGGTAAGGAGCTCCGCTAGCAGCAATCGCGGCCCCGTAGGGAATCTATAGTCCAAGCCAGATTCGTACTGCATGGCCCATCTCCTTTCCAGACCCATTTGATTGATGTGTTGGTACGGAGGCGGACCGCTCTTCTCCAATGCGTCGATGCCTTCCTTGTCGCCGCGGGCTCTAGCCTTCGCCAATACGCGAGCGTAAGCCTCAACTTCGCCCTTCTGCATATTCATGATCTGCCCGGTTCCCACCCAGGCACTGAAGAGATCCGGATGGGCCTTGACCAGGAGTACGCCGAGCACGCTGCCCCAGGAATGCCCCAGCAAAATAATCTTGTTCAGGTGCAGGCGGCTGCGAACATATTGGCTCACCTCCGCGGCGTCCTGAACCATGAGGTCGATGTTCGCAGCGGCCTGATTTGGGCCGAAGCTCTTGCCAGCGCCGCGTTGATCCCATTGGACGATTGTGAAGTCCCGCTCCCAGGATAGGAAAAGGCGTTCTAGCGGGCTGTCGGCGGCGCCCCGGGCCGCCATGCAGAATGAGAATCGCCGGATTGTCACGGTTCTGGCCGCGGATGACGATCCACTGTTCCACTCCGCCGATCGCGACGAACCGACGTTCGTCTATCCCATTGAGCGTAGCGATGGACATGGCTTCGGCGACCTGGTGCTGCTGTAAGGCTCGCCAGGCGAGCCCCGCTACCACCAGAAGCACCAGGACTCCTAGCGAGAGCAGGCTGCCGCGAATAGCCAGCTTCTTCAACATTAGACACTTTACTAACTATTCGAATCGAAGTGCGTCAGTAGGTTCACACTGGTCGGTGGCGAGCAAGCCCGTTTATAACGGTCCAGCCTCGGGCGGAGTGTCGCCCGAATGTTAAAAAGTACTAACAACAGAACTTAGCATCGTCACTGGACCGCATTACTCCCTCAGATGGAAGGCCTAAGTCAACCCGAGAACGCCCCTGCCGCGGTGCTACAACGGCGCGCCTCAGGCGCGCCTAAGTGGCGACCGAAAACAGTACCGACACAGTCCGCACCGCTGTTAAACCGAATCTTCAAGGCTCCGGTCCGCCTCACCTATCCAGTACTGTTACTCTCAGGCCCGGAAATTAGTCGTGTGAAATCAGCGAACTAACGATTGGCTGTTAACTGAACCCGCATCGGTTCGAGTCCTGGGTGGTGAGCCAAAACTTTCAAACACTTGCGAGCGTTGGCTCCCCCGAAAGCCCCCTGAAGACGGACGTAGCATTCGTTATACGCAATAGTTGGAGCCGGGCAGCGTAGGAGGGAACACCGGGTCAATAGAGGTGCTCTATCGTTACGAAGAATACGCGGAAGAGTGCCTGCTGTACTTCTTGGAAACGGTTGTAGATGGTGGGTGCGGTGCCGGTGTTGTGCGCCGCGAAGTTTCTTATACCGTATGCGAGGGCTACGTCGCATTGGAGTCGGTCGAGTGCCTTGCCTGGTAGGGTGAGTGTTCCGTCGAGCGCTGCGCGGAGTGTGCCGTCGAAATCGTTGATGAAGAACCCGTTGATCTGTCCGAGTTCTGGTTGGACGGTGAGTGGGTGGCCGACCTGGGCGAGGATGTAGGCGGCGTGATCGCTGAAGTACCGCTGATTGTCTTTCTTTTTTGTCGCTGCGTCGATGACGAGGGTGAGGTCGAAGAGGATGTTGATTTCGAGCTGTCCGGCGAACGCGTTTGTTCTTGTGTGGTCCGGGGCGTCCGTGATGTTCATGAGTCGGGCGAGTGTGTACGTGAAGAGGAAGAGCGTATCGATTGTTGGCGGGTTCGTGAGGAATTTCTGTCGTACGTCTGCGAGCGTCAGTGTCCCGCCGTGAATCGACTTGTAGTCGGTGAGTCGTTGGTCCAGATAGTGCGCTTGGGCGACCACCCATGCTCTGAAAGCCTGGTTGAGATTTTCGTGGTTGAGGCTAACGAGCGCGTATCCTGGTGTGTCGGGCGTCGCTTGTCCCGAGCTGTCGACGTCTTCTTGGAATGCTTTGTGGCCGAGGAGGTAGCCGCGATCCATGTCACGTCGCATGATGACCGTCATCGCCCAGAAGTAGTAGGGTGTTCCTTTGTGGAGGCGCTGGCCGGGGTGTGCTTGTTCCCAATCGAGCGCGGGTTTGAGCGCTTGTTCCCAAACACTCTCACCCTCGACGTAGAGCTGCGCGACTATCATCCTTTGCCATAGCGTGATGAAATTGTTGAAATAGTCGTCGTGCGCCCCAAAAGCCCCAACTTGCTGGTCAAAATAGTCGCGGGCTGCGACGGCGATTTCGTCCCACGGTAGGGGTCTGCCTGCGAAGTAGTCGGCGTAGAATCGTTCGAAGAGCGGTTCTAAGGGTGCTCCGAGCACCGAAATGATGGCTCGTTCTCCGTTGATGTTTAGTGTGCGCTGCAAGAGAGTTCTCCGAAGTCGCTTCGTCCGCCTATCGCGCTACAGGTACGAAGCAGGGCTTAAAAGGGTTATCTTACTTGGGTTCCGTCTGACGTTGCTCAGCATCGGCCGGAATGGCGTTCTTCAAGTACAGGGAGGTGCGGCGAAAATACGATGGCAAAGCGGCTTTGTCGACAGGAGCTTTACGATCTCGTCTGGTCCACGCCGATGAGGACTCTTGCTGCGCAGTTTGAAGTTTCGGATGTCGGCCTGAAAAAGACTTGTGCCCGCGCAGCGATTCCGACTCCCGACCGTGGCTATTGGGCAAAGAAGGAAGCGGGCAAGGAGACGTTTCAGGTGGCGCTTCCCAAGCGTGCGCCCGGCATGAGTGATGAAGTTGTTGTTGCTCGCGGGAGCGCTCACTGGTATTACTACTCGACCGAGCAGGAACTGCTTGATCCGCTTCCTTCGCCGCCGGAATTTCCTGAGCCTATTGACGTGGTGCGGGAGCGGATTGCTGAGGTCGTCGGTGCAGTGGCCGTGCCTCACAAGGTAAAAAGCTGGCATCCGGCTATTGATCACCTCTTACAGGAAGATGAACGACGCCGAGAACAGCAGCGTCTTGCGGCCTATCGGACGTCGTGGGACAACCCGCTCTTTGATTCGCCCCTTGAGCGCCGACGCCTGCGTATCCTGAACAGTCTGTTCTTTGCTGTGGCAAAGATGAACGGTAAGCCTACGATCAGTGGTCGTGAGCCGCGGAGCATGCATGTGAGCTTCTACCAGCAGCACGTTGGGATCACGCTGGATCAGCCAGTGCAACCTCGTCGTGGCAATGTCGCCGCCAAACAGCTCGGCTCGAACAATGACGCAAAGCTGTCGCTGTCCATTCTTCGTAGCGTCGGGTCTGGGGAAACGAGAACCACTTGGCAGGATGATGATAGCAGCAAACTTGAGGCGCGTATGCGGGAGATTGCAGTCGAGATCATATTGACTGCTGAACTCCAGTACAGGGAAGGTGCACTCCACCAATACCAATGGCGTGTCAAAAGAAAGGCTGAGCTTGAAGAGAAAGAACGCCAGCGCAAGATTGAAGCCGAACGCGCCGAGAGAGCCCGACAACGGCGGATCGAGCAGGCCCGGATTGACCGGCTTCTCAAGGATGCGGCAGCATTGCAGCAAGCGAATGAGATAAGAAAATATGTCGAGGCACTACGATCCGTGCGGGCGAGCAAAGAGCTCTCTTCATCGGAGGAATTCGACCACTGGAGCGAATGGGCATTGGTACAAGCTGATCGGATCGATCCTGCCATCAGCGGAAAGTTCGTAGCGGCGATGCAAGACGAGGAAGATACGTAAGATGGATTCGGTGCATAGTGATGCCGTATTTAGACCCTGGCCTGCGAACCTGATTCTTGTCAAATTGAAGGCTCAAGATGAACGATCAACAAAAGAAGGAGCAGTATTCTGAAGTGCGAGATCAAGAGATCCGTGCGGCACTGGATCAGCATTGGGCGGCGTCCGATGCCAACGATTTTGAAACGGAGCACCGCATCTATCACAAGGACGCGGTGCTGGAATACCCGCAGTCAGGCGAGCGAACCCGCGGTCGACGCAACATACAGAACCAACGCGCTAGTCAACCGAGCAAAAAGCGGTTTGCTGTCCGACGAATCATTGGCGGCGGTGATCTTTGGATCACCGAATTCATCCTGGCATATGACGGCAAGCCGTCCTACGCCGTGAGCATCATGGAGTTCAGGGACGACAAGGTTGCGCGGGAAACACAGTACTTTGCGGATCCATTCGTGGCTCCCGCATGGCGCGCTCAATGGGTCGAACGGATGGACACATAATCTCGAGGCGCGAGAATTCGCTAACGACACCGCCCTGCTTAACCCGCCATGTCTTCGCTGTTGAACAGAGAATGCAGAAAGTCGTGTTTGGCTCCGCGGGTGGGACTCGAACCGATGCATGTTCGGTTAACACAACTGTCAAAGCGCACTGATTATAAAGCCCAGAGTGGGTCCGCCCTCGCGTTTAAGTGCAGTGAGTTTCGAATTCGTTTCGATCCGGTAGCCTGAGTTCAGTTAACACCACAGTTAACCGAAACCCAAAATTCGAGTCTTGTTTGAATGCTCAGCCAGGACTCGAACTCAAGAGTTCGGTTAACAGCCGTGGCAGCGGTAGCCCGCGTTCCCCTTGCGACGAGGTGAGTAGGAGTCCCAGAGTTGAATTGTTTAACGGCATGACAGAGGTTTTGCTCGGGTTGCAGGCTTGAAGAGTTGTCGGATGCCGTTCCCAAGAGCAAATTGACTTCTGTGGGCCTGCGGCTGTTTGTTGGCGAAATCAGCACCGGATCCGGTGTTGAGAAGTCAAGCCTTTCGAGTTCTTGTTGCCAGAATGAGTCGGCCGGTCCGCGCAGGATTAGGCTGATGGCGCGTAGAGCACGAAGGCAAACGGCGAGTTGCTTTCCGCGTAATAGATCAGCCTAACATGCGGTCGTGAACCGACAGTGACTGCGGTTCGTGCCGGGGCCGGAACCGAATCCGCCCCAGATACAGACTGAGGAGACCACATGATTGATTTGACTGTCGCTCTTTTCGCCCTCGCCTTTGCTGTCGCGCTCTTGCGTCGCATTCAGGGCCGCCAGCGCAGGAATCGCGTGGAACGCATGCGCAGAGCCGTCGGATAATCGGATGCCACGGCGAACACCACTTCGTCGGAGCAAGGGAATCCGTCAACTCGGACTGTTCGCACACGGTCATGCGTCTCGTACGGATAACCCACTTTCTTACCACGTTGCTTGAGACCGGCCAACGCTTC
>JAOAPR010000063.1 GCA_025463005.1 Bryobacterales bacterium
GCCAGCCGGGGGCTGATGGACCGGGCTACATCTAGTGGCCGGGTTCCTGCCGGAACGCTCTGCACACTGCCGTCCGGAAGAGTGACCTGTATGTTGTCCATGGGTAATTTTCAGGTTATCAAACCGCCGTTTCCAACGCCCTTCTGGAATAAACGGGCCACCGCCTGCTTGGTATAGTTTAAAAGAGACTCTTCCGCCGTGACTCCTACCGCCAGTGCGCCCTCCGGATTCGATGAATCCACGCTAGTGGCCCAAGCCAAGGCCGGGGACCAAAACGCGTTTTCCGAGCTCGTGAAGGGCTATGAGCGCAAGATCTACCGGCTCGCCAAGAACATCACCCGGAACGACGAAGACGCCGAGGATGTTCTCCAGGACGCTTTCCTCAAGGCCTACGAGCACTTAGATAGCTTCAAGGGCGATTCGAAGTTCTATACCTGGATCGTCCGCATTGCCGTTAACGAGGCCCTGATGCGGCTCCGCAAGCGGAAAACCGACCGGAGCGTTCCCCTTGATGAGCCTGTGGAGCTAGGCGAAGAAACGGTGACAAGAGAAATCGCCGTCTGGGAAGACAACCCCGAGCAGCGCTACTCTAAAGAGGAATGGCGGCACATTCTGGATGAGGCCGTCGACACTCTGAAGCCTGATTTCCGCACCGTTTTTGTGTTGCGCGACATCGAAGAACTGAGCACCGAGGAAACCGCTGAAACCCTCGGAATTTCGATTCCGGCCGTCAAGAGCAGGCTGTTGCGGGCTCGCTTGGCGCTGCGGGAAAGGCTAACGCGTCAGTTCAAGCGGAAGGGGGAGGACTTGCTTGGTAACCTGTAAACAGTTCCTGCAGGAATTAAACGCCTACCTGGATGAGTCCGTGGATCCTGTGACCAAGCAACATTGGCAGGATCACGTCAATGAATGCCCCAACTGTTTCGTAATCGTAGATACCACGAAGAAGACGTTGGAGGTTTACAAAGGCGTAGAGCCGCAGACCATCCCGGAGGACGTCAGGAGCCGATTGTGGGCGGCCCTGGAGAGAAAGATGGCAGCCAAGAAACAGAAACAGCCTCAGGCCTGACTCCCTCATCCTTTCCTGCCGGACAAATCCCGCGCCAGAACGTACACCTCCTGCATTGTTCCCCAATTTTCAACGGAAACTGAAGCCGATCCTGCGCCTCTCGTAGCTGCCTGACCGCATTTCGCACAGCCGCCAAATCGGAATCCCCCAGTCCGATTTCGACCATTCCGTTCGAGCGGAGATAATACAGCACAGCGCGATCCGGACGCCGCGCGGCATAGCGCTCCAGAGCGAGCGCGTAAAGACGCAATTGCAGCGCGTAGCCCTCCGTCCCCAATTCATCACGGTCGGTTTTGTAGTCCACCAGCACTAATTCCCCGCCCTCCTCGAACCAGAGGTCGATCTGACCGCGGACGACGACGTCGTCTATTTCAATCAGAAAATCGAACTCCCTTTCGATGCGCGTCGCTAACTGCGCGCGTCTCCCGAGGTCGCTTAAACGGAAGCGGGAAGCGAGTTCGTTGGCTTCGGCGGATTCGACGGTCTGGCCCGCCAGGGCGCCGTGTACGTCCAGGCCGAGCTCGATCGCCCCCGTGCCCGGCCGGTCCGCGGTCGGTTCCAAACCCAAATACCGGCTCAGATAATACTTCCGAGGGCAAGCCTGGAACATCGCCACGGAGGTGACGGACGCTGCAGAATCGTACTGGCCTGACACGACCGGCGGATCGAGCACTTCTTCCGTGGCGCCGGCCGAGGCGAATCCAGAGGCAGCTGGTTCCGGCGGCGCTGCAGATTCCGGCACCGCCGATTCCGCGAGCTTCTGCCAGGCCGATGCTCTCTTGCCTTCGGCATGAGAGAGAATCAGCCGGTCCTGCGCGCGCGTCATCGCCACGTACAACAGCCGGTTTTCCTCCGCCTTCTCCTTTAGGTCGATTTGCTCGATCAGCGCGCGGTGGACCGAATCGGAGTGCCCCTGTCCGGTCGTCGGATGCCGCCACTTGATTCCCAAGCCCGATTCGCGCGAGACCGCGATCACCGGCTTTCTGCGGTCCGGCCCGCGATGCAGCGCGCTCACGAACACCACCGGAAACTCGAGCCCTTTGGCCGCATGGATGGTCATCATGCGAACCACATCTCCAGCATCAGGCGGAGGCGCCTCGGCGACGCTCTGCGTCCAGCGCAGTGCTTCCAGATCTTCGAGCAACTCCGCCAGCGGGCGCGGACGATCGCGGAATTCGCGCCGCAGCCATGCCAGCAGCTTTTCGACGTTGGCGCGACAGCGATCCGCTAGTCCGGTGGTGTAACCGCATTGATCCAGGGCCATCGCGATCAAGCGATCCGGCGGCAAAAATCCCGCCAGTTCCCGGATGCGGCCGAAGCGGCGATCAAACTCCGCCCGCCAGGCTTCGCGGCCCATGCGATAAATCTCCAGGTCGCTCAACCCAACCAGCGGTCCGCGCAGCACGCCGACCAGCGGAATCTCGTCCAGCGGATTCACCAGTGCGGCCAGCAGCGCGAGCAGATCGCGGGTTTCGCGAGCTTCGAGAAACGTCCTGCCGCCGGTGAGCAGAAACGGAATGCCGAGCCGGTCGAACCCGCGCTCGAACGGCGCGGTGGAGCTCAACGTGCGCACCAGAACCGCGATGTCGCGAAAACGGAACTCGCCGCCGTCGACGAATTGGCGGATTCGCGCAGCCACTAGAGCAGCCTCAATGTCTTGAGGCTCTTCACCCCGTCCGACCAATCGCTCCACAGCGACGCCAACGGGCTCGAACTTCGCATGCGCTTCCAGCGGTCGCGCCTCGATCCCCGGCTGGCCATCGAGCATCGCCGAAACGGTCGCCAGGATCACCGCGCGACTACGATGATTCTCCTTCAGCTCGTCGATCTCCGCGCCGCTTGACCGCAGTTCGTCGCGGTATTCAGCGAACACTTCCGGATCGGCATAACGAAACCCGTAGATCGATTGATTGATATCGCCGACGCCGAAGAAGCTGGTCCGCAGCAGGTTGATCAGGCGCCACTGCAAACGATTCGTGTCTTGCAGCTCATCCATCAGCATGTGCTCGAACCGGCCGGAGACCTCCAGTTGGACAGCTTCATCCGATTCGAGCAGTGCGACGGTAAACTCCTCCAGATCCGCGAAATCCACCGCGGATTCCTGGCGCTTTTTCGTGCGATAGGTTGCTTCGATTCGGGCAATCGCGGTGCACAAGAGATCGCGCAGATCGGCATACCACTCGCCAATCCATTGCGCTTGCAAAACAGGCAGGATCTCGTTTTTCAGGCGGCTGGCGGCGGCATTCCTGCCCACGTTATTGAGGTTGAAATCGAATCGCGCCAGAGCAGCGAGGTCCGGTTGCGCCAGAAACCGGGCGGCCCACTCACGGAGCCGCGGCCCATCCGCACCTCTCGGCATCGGCCCTGTCACCAGCGACTTTGCCAGCTCCCTCGCGACATCTAAACAATCTGGCGTGACGGCACGGGTCGGAATTTCGCCAACACCCGACGAGCGCATCGATTCATACACCACCACCAAGCTCTCGGCAAGATCCGGCTGACGGCCGTCGTCTTGTGTCGAAAGATCCAGTGCCTCGAGCAGGCGACGCATCCGCTCAGGCTGCTCGCGATACATCGCATCCAACGTCGCCTCGGCCGCTTCACGCTCCATTCGGTCCGCTGCAGATTGATCGAGCACTTTGAAGTCGGGCGGCAGGCCCGCACAAATCGCGTTTTCCTGAAGCACGCGAGCGCACAAGCCGTGAATCGTCGATACCCATGCGCGCTCGATCGCTTCGCGCGCCTCCGGACGTCCTGCGAATCGCTGGATCAGTCGACTCTTGATTTCGTTGGCAGCTTTCTCAGTGAACGTGATGGCTAGAATAGCGTCCGGGTCCACACCGTGCGTTTCAACCAACCAGGCGAACCGCTCCGTGAGCACACGGGTTTTCCCCGAGCCGGGTCCGGCCACCACACACACGTCCTGCCCGGCACGTTCGGCGGCGCGGCGCTGGTCATCCGAAAGTGTCATGAGCCTTTTGCACACGGACGGCGGACTCTACCCGGCAGATATCGCGGAAATCGCACCACTTGCACTTCTGCGGATCCGCCGGGCGAATGGCGATGTCCCCGGAGGTGATTGCTTCGTGCGCCCGCACCGCCACGCGCTCGGCGTCATCCATCAATCCGCGCAGGACCTCGCGAGTGGACGATGTCCCCAGCGATTCGAGTCCGGCGACGCTCACGTGCCACCCGCCCCAGATCACGTCTTTTTTCAATCCGCAGAACAGCATCGCGACCGGATCGAACCCGAAGGCGCGAGCGGCGGCCGCGAGATACAATCCGCCCTGAACGGCGTTTCCAGCGCCGGTATCCTCCACACGCTCGCGAATCTTGTTCCCCGCGCTGTATTTGTAATCGATCACCAGCGCCTTGTTGGCGGGGCCGATATCCAACCGATCGATACGGCCTGTGATGGTCAGTAGAGGATTGAGAGGATAGCTGAATTTTTCTTCGACGCGCGTGGTCCAGTTAGTCAGCGCGAGCTGGCGATCGTCCAGGAAGCCGCGAAAATGGCGCATCAGCTCCAGCCTCACAGCCTCAGTGCGATATCCCTCCGGCACGCGCCGCCGGGCGCACTCTTCCTCGAAGATCTCATCCAGAATCGCGGAACCGAGCAGCGGCGCGCGAGTCCATTCAGCCAGCGCACGATGAAGAATACTGCCCTGGAGCAGCAGGTCTAACCTATCGCGCGGCACGGGAGGCCGTGGCCGCAGCCGCAGCGTTTTGTTCGCAAAAAATTGAAACGGACACTGCAGGAAGCTTTCAATCCCCGTCGCGCTGAGGGTTTTGTGTACGAAGTGGGGCGGGTCTCCAGACCCGCGCGGGGTGTCCACACCCCGCTCCACGCGTGGCACGATCGGCCGGCCTGCGACGGCTGGAAGCTCACCCTGCAGAAAGAACGACGGCAGCGTATCCTCTCCTTGCTCATCGAAGCGCGGATAACTGAGGATCGTTTCTTCCGTCGCGCGCGTGGTCGCCAGCTCGAATAGAAACCGTTCCTCCGTTTGCCGGTCCGCTGCCGTAGCGAGGCCGGCTCGGCGGCGCGCGGCGTCGCCCAGAATCGGATCCTCGCGATGATACTGCGGGAAGTGGCGTTCAATGAGCCCACAGACGAATACAATCGGAAGCTCCCACTGCCGCGCCTCGTAGGCGTCCATCACGTGGACGACGTTCCTGCGCGCATCGGGAACACGCAACTGCTCGAGAGCAAGTGCGGTCTCGACCTGCTTCCAGAACGCAGCAAGAGCAACCCGGCCGGAACCCTCCAGCGCAGCGGCTGCGCCGTCCAGTATTTCGTCGAAAACAGCCAGAGCGGCGGAGGTCGAACGCAACGCACTTGTGCGATCGCGGTCCGCGCCATCCGTGACTCGCGGCGGGGGCAGCAGCGCTCTTAGCGTCTTCAGTCGGGTCGCCCATTCCTGCGGCAGCATTCGCTCCAGTCGCCAGTTATCGAGCGCGGCCAAATGCTCTAGTCCCGCAGGCAAAGGTAGGCCCGCAGCCGGCAGTCTGTCCCTCCACGCGAAGTCCAGTTCGTCTCCAATGGGCGTCGCACCCAAACCGGAAACCGGCATGCGGACGGCGGCCAGCAGCGCCGCATGATCCCAACCGGCCAGCATTCCACGCATCACCTTGGTCAAGAACGTCAAAGCCGGATGGGATGCAAGCGGTTGGTGAAAGTAAAACCTCGCTGGAATTCCGAAACGCGCTAGCGTCGTTTCGATCACGCCCGCATAAGGATCGCGCGAGCGCAACACGATCCCCGTTTCGCGGAAAGCCCACCCTTGCGCCGTATGAATCAGAATGCGGCGGGCCATTTCCTCCACTTCGCGTTCGATGGTTGCAGCCGAAAATCCGGTTCGGTTCGCTGAACGCATTACCGCTGGAAGCCTTTGGTGTGCGAAGCCGGCAGACAGCAGAATCTTGCAAAGCGCCTGGGAGCCGGGCCAGTCCGGAAGCGTGATGGTGACGCTGGCGCGCTCACCCAGGGCCAGAACCAGTTCGGTTTCGGTAGCGGATAACGTAAAGAATCCGTCCAGAATAATGTTTTCAGGCAAAATCTCCGCAGTCGCGCGAAGCGCTTCCGCCGCGCTCACGAGGCGACCATGACGGAAGCCAAGCCCTCGCGCTTTAAGGTTGCGCTCGACGTCTTCTTCCACGGCCGCGAGGTCCGCCGGCAAGTCGGGCGCCGTCACTTGTTCAAAGAGCTCTGCCAGCGCGCGGCGAAAACCAGGGAATCCGGCGACCGCGGTAAAACGCTCCGGCCGCAACCGCTCCAGCGCCTGTTCGACCAGCAGATCGAGCAACGCCGGCGGAGCGGCAGTCTCAGGCGACCATTGCTCGAGCCATTGTGAAAGTGTGCAGATGTCGCGCGGTCGAACGGGGAATCCGGATCGCGCCAGCGAATGGCGGAGGTGCTCCACCATGGTGGCCGTGGGAACGATCAGGAGCGAACCAGGCCGGGATCGGAAAAGGTCCAGCGCCACACGGGACTTGCCGGATGCAGGAGGACCCGAGATCAGGAGATTCAAGTTCCCACTATACGGCAGCCGCGGACAACGGATTATTTCTTGGATTCTCCGCCCAGTTGGGGAGCCAGCTCGTTCATCATCTTTTCGAATTTGTCGCGCTGGCCGGGCTGAAGGATCTGAAGAATTCGGCTTTTTCCAGTGGAACGCAGGTCGTCGAGCTGATCCTGCAAGCTCTCGTAGTAGTGGCGATAATCTTCGAGCACCACGGCTAGCTGATCCGTCTGCTCAGGCGAGAGTTCCAGCTTGGTTTTGAAATCCTGGAGCACCGCCTCACGGCTGGATTCCCGCGGAGGCGACGACGCTGCAACACGGTGCAGCCGGTCATGCAGTCCATAGCGCATGCCCAGCATGCCGGTAGCGGCGCCGGCCAGAAACACCAGCAGCAGCGTGGATACGATCCGCGGGTTTCCGATGGAGGCCTTATTGCTCACGATAGGTGACCAGATTCACGAGCACGGCATCCTGGTCGGGTGCACCCGTCACCAACCGGGGCTGACCGTAATCGGAGAATACGCCTGGAAGATCCTGCGGCAGATCGGAAACCAGGGTCGCTTGCGGCAAGCTGTCTGTCTGTGCAACCGCCGGCTCCGACATCGGCTCCGATGAAATCACATAAACGCCGATCAGTAACGCCAGAGCCAGCGAAGCCATCGCGATCCGGCGGGCAAACAGCGAGTCGAAGAATAGCGCGAAGACGGAGCTGGGACCTTGCGCCTCAATCCGGTCCAGGACGCGCGCGTAGAAACCGGCGCGCGGCTCAACACTCTCGGCCGCGGGCGCGATCCGCCACTGCCGTAAAACGTCGGCCTGCTCACGCATGGCCGCCACCGCGTCGCGGCATTCTTCGCACTCAGTTAAATGTTTCCCGGCGGGATGCTCTGAAGCGGAGCCGGGTCCCGCCAGAACCTCTTCGAGATGGTCCCGAATGATCCGATGCATCATTTTCTTCCCTCTGTCACTGCTACTACATTTCAGCCGCGGGTCTTGTCGCCCGCTTTTTCTACTTAGTCGCACTGCGCACACGGCCCAGACGCTGGGCCGCCTTGAGAAGCTTTTGGCGCGTCCGGAACAACTTTACCTTTATTGTATTCTCGTTCATGCCTGTCATCTGGGCCAGTTCTTCTACCGAGTGGCCCTCTACTTCCTTGAGCAGGATCAGGCTGCGGTCTTCTTCGGAAACCTTGGATAAGAGCTTGATAGCCAGGTCGCGCTGCGCCAATCGCGCATCCACCGGCAAGGATGGATCTACGGCCGGCTCGGAAGCCTCCATGCGCTGTGACTCTTCCTGGCTGAAATCGCTTTCGTAGACCAGTCTTCGCACGCGCTTCTTGCGCAGGTAGTCGTAGCACTCATTTACCGTGATTTTGTAAATCCAGGTCAGCAGGGAGCTGCGAAAGTCAAAATTACGGATGGAGAAATAGACCTTGCTGAAGACTTGCTGCGCTATATCTTCCGCGTCGTTATGATTGCGCAGGATGCCGTAGATGATCGAAAAGATCTTAGCCTGATAGCGCTCCACGAGCTCGCGGAATGCGAGCTCATCCCCGGCCTGCACCCGCCGGACCAGCGCCGCCTCCTCGCTGTTCCTGTGGTCCACTCGCGTCTTGGCTCGCGCCTTCGATCCAATCGCCGGGAATTGCAGCGCTCCGATCAGGGTAGCCATAGCTACCTGATCCGACGCACCCCAGCCTGCCCCGGTTTCATTGGGTTTTCCTAACGATAGCTGGCCAGGCCGTCGAGTCCGGGCGCTCGGAGAAACTGGACCGGTCTGGTCGCCTATAGTATAATGCTTTTGAGGAGCGAAATACGTTGCAATGGTCCAGTTAACTGAAACCGCGATCGGCAAAGTGAGAGAGATTCTTGACTCCCAGGAGCCCAAGCCGGCCGGGCTGCGGATAGCCGTAGTAGGCGGCGGGTGCTCAGGGTTCAGCTATTCGATGGCTTTCGAAAACAGCCCCGGAATGCTGGACAAAACTTACAGCTTCGCCGGCCTGAAAGTGTTCGTCGACCAGGCGAGTCTGTTGTACCTGGATGGGGCAGAAGTAGACTACGTGGAGAGCCTGGAAGGCTCCGGGTTCAAGTTCAACAATCCGAACGTGAAATCCACCTGCGGCTGCGGAAGCTCCTTCAGCGCCTAAGCCTTACAACTCCTCTAACTAAAAAGAGCGCCCCTGAAAAGGGGCGCTCTTTTTGTTTTTCCGCCATGGCTCTGGCGAAATGTGGCTGCCAAAAAGCAAAACGGGCCGGAATTTCTTCCGGCCCGTCAAGCTGAGAGTTCGGTTTCTTGGAGAACCTACTTCTTTCCTTGCTGGCGACGGCGCATCAGGCCGAGGCCGAGGAGACCGATGCCCATCATCGAAAGCGTCATCGGTTCAGGAACCGTTGAGAAGGTGTCCGTGATCTGGGAGATGGTCGCCGTTCCGTTGCCGCCGGTCACATTGATATCTTTGGAGATCGCAATGGACGTGAGGGTCGGCGAGAAGACGAGTGGCGGCGGCGCCAGGTTGAAAGGAGGATTCGTCAGGGTGTATTGACCCTGATTCGCCTGCAGACAGCCCGACAGCGGGGGAAGTGTGGTCCCGTTCTTACAGAATGTTTCCGTGTCGCTGGTTGAACCGGTGCCGGTGAAAGAACCGTTGAAGCTCGCGTGCAAGTCACTGATCGGTCCCGTGACCACAAACGAGATCAAAATATCCTGAAACTGGCCAGCGGAAACGCTCATCCCTGTATCGAATTCGAATCCGAACTCAGGTCCGTTGATTACTTTGACGGTGACGCCGCTCGCCGCAATCGACGATGCCCCACCTCCTGAGCTCGTTCCGAACGTAAAGTTGCTAAACGTCAACCCGTCGATCATACATGACCCGCCTAAGTAGGTGCTGTAGCTAACGTTGTCAACGCACGTGACTGCTGCCGACGCCGACGGCGCCAGCGCGACGGCGCCGAACATCAGCGCCGCTATTGCTAGGGTTTTCTTCATATTTGTATGCTCCTCCGAACTCTCTTCTGGCTTGCGCCAGTTAACTGATCTGCTTTTTGGGTACTTCGCAAGTATACGGTTGCCCCCTTAAGAGTGTCAAGGAACATTCGCAATGACTTCGCCCCGGCGGGACAGGCAAATCATCTCTGTAACGTATTCTAAACAATAAGTTTATCGGCCTGCATCAAGCTTCCAGATCCCGGCCGTACCGGTACTGATCTGGGCTTTCATCTTAGTGGGCCAGTACGGCTGCGCACGAATTCGCCTTAGGTGCGTAGACCTCAGGTACAATACAGTTTCGAACTCGAGTCCCGACCCCTCCAAACCCGATGCTTGAAAGGCTGCTGACGGAGCAATCCAATCCCGAATCCCGCAATCTGGACGAGCTCTCCCTGGTCCATTTGCTGGAAATCATGAATGCGGCCGATGCCCAGGTATCCGCAGCCGTTGCCCGTGAGATTCCCCGGATTGCAGCCGCGGCGGAAGCGATCGCCGCCGCCCTGGAGCGTGGAGGGTCGCTTGTCTATATAGGAGCGGGCACCAGCGGCCGTCTGGGTGTGCTGGATGCTGCCGAGTGCCCCCCAACCTTTGGTGTCCCCAGGGGCCTGGTCCGAGGCATCATGGCCGGGGGGGAGACTGCTCTAACGAGTGCAGTTGAAGGAGTTGAGGATGACGCCAGTGCCGGCGCACGCGACCTGGAGGCGTCAGGCTTTGGTCCCGGCGACGTCCTGGTGGGCATTTCCGCTAGCGGCAGGACCCCGTACGTGCTTGGCGCCGTACAGAAAGCCCGCCATCTGAGCGCGGTAACGTGCGGGATCAGCTGCGTCGGGGATTCCGAGCTGTCGAGAGCGGTCCAATACCCCATGGAACCCATTCCGGGTCCAGAAATCCTCACCGGATCCACCAGGCTTCGTGCGGGCACGGCTACGAAGCTGGTTCTAAACATGATCAGCACAGCAGTGATGGTGAAACTCGGCCACGTGTATGGCAACCTGATGGTGAACGTCCAGCCCACCAACCAGAAACTCGAGGATCGGGCCCGCCGCATCATTCAGGAAGCAACCGGCGTGACGTATGACCAGGCGGCCGAGCTTCTGGATCAGGCCGGGCGCAGCGTTCGAGTCGCCATCGTCATGCAAAAGAAGCGCGTCTCACGCCACGCGGCGGAGGCTTTGCTCACTGAGTCGAAGGGGCGGATTAGGGAGGCTTTGAAGACAATTGGATAAGCTGGTGATCGAAGGCGGCGTCCCGCTGTCGGGCGAAATCGCGGTAAGCGGTTCCAAGAACGCGGCACTTCCGGCGCTGGCGGCCTGCCTCTTGACAGCCGAACCCGTCACGTTACACCGGATCCCGCAGGTGCGCGATATTCGGACCATGCTGGATCTGATCGGCCACGTGGGCGCGGAAGTCCGTGTGGAGGGCGGCCGGGTTATGATCTGTGCCGGACACATAGAGTCTCCCGAGGCGCCCTACGAGTTGGTCAAAACCATGCGAGCCTCCAGCCTGGTGCTGGGACCGCTGGTAGGCCGATGCGGGCGGGCTCGCGTTTCCCTGCCGGGTGGCTGCGCCATCGGGGCGCGTCCTATCAATCTGCACGTCGCCGGACTGGAGCAGTTGGGCGCGGAAGTCCGGCAGGAGCACGGCTATATTCAGGCCGAGGCTCCCAACGGCCTTCAGGGCGCAAATGTTCAGTTCGACCGTATTACGGTGACTGGAACGGAAGACCTTCTGATGGCCGCTGTACTTGCGCGCGGCGAAACCGTCATCGAAAACGCAGCCCGCGAGCCGGAGGTGGCCGATCTGGCCGTTCTCCTGATATCCATGGGCGCGCGAATTGAGGGCGCCGGGACTTCCACCATTCGCGTCCAGGGCGTCACGAAGCTGCGCGGCGCCGAACACACCATCATTCCGGACCGCATCGAAGCGGGGACCTTTTTAATTGCGGGCGCACTCACTCGCGGCGATCTCACGGTCAGGGGATGCGTGCCCGAGCACCTGCGGGCTCTGATCGCGAAGCTCCAGCAGGCCGGTGTCGAGGTAACCGAGCCCGCGCCGGACACCTTGCGCGTACGTGTTCCCGGCCGCTTGAAGAATGTCGACATCACTACCGAGGAGCATCCCGGTTTTGCTACCGATCTGCAGGCGCAATTCATGGCTCTGATGACCCAGGCCGCCGGGATCTCTTTTGTCACCGAAACGATTTTCGAGAATCGCTTCATGCACGCCCAGGAGCTGGCGCGCATGGGGGCTAACATTCGTCTGGAAGGCCGCCAGGCGATCGTCGCGGGACCCACTCCGCTGTCCGGGGCGCAGGTGATCGCCAGCGATTTGCGCGCCAGCGCCTCGCTGGTTGTGGCAGCGTTGGCTGCGCACGGCGAGACCGTGATCGATCGGGTGTATCACATCGATCGTGGCTATGAGAAGATCGAATCGAAGTTAGCGGGCGTGGGGGCCCGCATCCGGAGGATTCAGTGAAGCACAACCCGGGGTTCTTGAAGCTGGTGAACGACGCCAAAACCCGCGTGAAACAAGTCGACATTGACGGGTATAAGAAAATGCCGCGCGGCGGGCACGTCCTGATCGACACGCGCGAAGACCGCGAGTGGGACGCCGGCCACGCGGCGGGCGCGGTCCATCTGAGCAAGGGTGTGATCGAGCGCGACATCGAGTCGCAGGTCCCCGACAAATCGGCGACGCTGGTGCTGTACTGCGGCGGCGGATTCCGTTCGGCTCTGGTGGCGGACGCACTCCAGAAAATGGGGTATCAGAACGCGATCTCGCTAGACGGCGGCTGGCGCGCTTGGAATGAGGCAGGGTTGCCAGTCGAAAAACCGTGATGTCAAAGGTGGTGCTGGCGGAGTTCGCGCTGCTGCTGTGCACTCCTTTGTTCGCCCAGATCGACCTGACCGGGATCTGGAGTCCCGTGTTCCACGAAGATCAGCCGGAGCGGATTCCGGGACCGGAGCTGGCCGACTTTCTCGGGCTTCCCATCAATGCTGCGGCGCGGCAGTGGGCCCTGGCGTGGGATCCTTCGCGCCTGACGCTTCCGGAACATCAGTGCCAAGTTCACACCGTCGCCTACATGTATCGCGGTCCACTGCTGCTGCGCATTTGGGAAGAGCGCGACCCAGAGACGCAGGACCTGATCGCTCTGCGGCAGTACATCAGCAATTACGAGCAGAATCGCACGATCTACATGGACGGACGGCCGCATCCTCCCTCATACGCTCCGCACACCTGGATGGGTTTCTCCACGGGTAAGTGGGAGGGAAACATTCTGACCGTGACCACCACGCACATCAAGCAGGGCTGGCATCGCCGCAACGGCCTGCCATCCAGTGACCGGATCACCCTGGTCGAACACTTCATTCGGCACGACGATCACCTGACGCATGTCACGGTGGTCACCGATCCCGATTACCTGACGGAACCGCTGATCAAGAGCCAGGATTTCACGCTGAACATCAGCGAGGCGGGTATCGGGATCGGCGGAATCACCACGGGGTGGCTGTATCCTTGCGAGTACGTCGAGGAGATTCCGGGTCGTTCACGGTATGAAGTGCCAAGCTACATGCCCGGCGAGAATCCGTTCGTCTCGGAGTTCGCCGAGCGGCACAAGGTGCCTGTGGCCGCGGCAATGGGCGGCGCGGAGACGATGTACCCCGAATACAAAAGCAAGCTGGGCTCGGTAAAACCCTAGCGACGCCGCACGGTTCCTACTTGCTCACCATGTGCGCAATGTCTTTTTCGTTTTCGTTGCAGATGTACTCGAGAAGCTCGGTGTCGAGCGCGATCTTCAGATTCCGCGTCACCGTCCAGGGCCGGGTGTAGGCTTTGGGATCGTTCACCGTGATCTGGATTTCCAGATTTCCGTAGTTCGGGCGACGGATTCGCTCGACGGTGCGGGCTTGATCAGTCAGAGGATTTCCTTTCGCGTCGAGCCATAGGCCGTCCTTGAATCCCATGGTTTCCACAACCAGCGTGTCGCCCTCCCAGCGCCCTACCGAGTAGCCCTTGAAGTAAGGAAACGGATCCTTGGGCAGCGCCCGCCCGTCCAGAAAGATCTGCCGGTACTGGGCCATGTATTCATCCAGAATGATCAGGGCTTCCTCGTTTTGGACTAACTTCTGAGGGTGGAAGCTGTTCCAGTGGGCTACCGAAGGCATGGGCAGGCAGCGGGGAATGGGGCTGTCCTTGCCGTTGCCGGCCATGCGTTGCCTGGCCAACGCTTCTGCCCACGGCTGATAAGGGAGCCGTTCCTTCGCGCCGCTTTCCACTTCTTCCGGCCGCGTTGAGGTGATGTCGAGAAAGCCGATGGGAATGCCTTCAGGGGCGTCGGAACAGCCGAACGTCGCAGTGCTGGTTCCCTCGCAGGGCGCCTTCGCCGAGAGCCAAACTCCAGAGAAGTCCGTAGTCTTGCCGCCGGCCGTCTTGGGCGCAGGCCCGGTCAGGTTCGGCTTGCCGTCACGCGTAAGCGGCACTCGCTTGGTCTTCACTTCAGGCCATTGGGCCGACAGCGGCAGGGTAGCGAGGGCGAACGCTATTGCGGCGATATTCACGGTAGCAAGCTGGCGCATTCGAATCCCGTCCTTGTGCTAGACAGCATATACGAAACTGTCAGCGAGAGCAGGCCCTAAGCCAGAACGTCCGTCATCATTACCCAGACCATCAGGACCAGTCCGGCATTAGCCAGAAACGCGACCAGCTTCGAAATGCCAGAGCCCATGAACTCGAAGCGCAGGAGCAGGCAGAACGCCAGACCGCCGTACAGAATCGCGGGGTTCACGGGTCGGTCGAACATATTTGTAAACACCACCGCCAGGAAATAGAACAGGAGCGGCAGGTTGCTGTCATAGCGCTTGCGCACCAGCATTACGATGGCGACCACGGCGAGACACACCACCAGCAGTTCCGTCATGTTGGTGGGAGTGGCATTGAAGTGCATAGCTGTCGTTACCCATCTATCGGCAGTTCCGACAGATGGTCTTTAGGCTTCAGAAAGACCACAGAACGGAGGTGTACCCGGTGTGGGCGCGGTAGTTCTGAAGTCCTGAAAAATCTTCGTGATAGCCGTAGTTCTGATAGCCCGCGTTCCAGCGCAGCTTCTCGTTGATCCGCAGCGAGATGCGGCCCTGCGGAGAGAGGTAGCGGAGGGGGAAGGTTTGGGCGGAATCGAAGGCAACTATCGGGTTAAAGCGGGGCGTGATTACGATGGCCGGGCGCCCGTCACCCACATCCTGCACGTGGCTGTAGCCCACCGAAAGGTCCACGCGCTGCCCGATGCTGAAGCGCGCCGCCAGATTCCCGGTGTGGATGTTGCTTACGTAAAAGGACAGGTTGTTGGTGACCTGCTGCAACGGTCCTGAGGGGGTGAACTGCGCAAAGTAATTGATCGCTCCCAGAGTATCCAGATGAAGCTTGGCGTAACTGGCGTCGATCGAAAACCAGCTCTTCAGCGCCCAGGTGGTATCGATCCCGTACTGCCGGGAATGCGAGGCGTAGTTGGCGAGCGATGCTGAGTTGGTGTTGTAGTCGGTGCGCGTGAAACCGGCTACGCGAAACGACTTCAGCTTGTATTCGATCCGCCCGCGATAGACTTCGTAATTGCGCTGGCTTATAGGATAAATGGGCCGGTCCGCGCGTCCGATTTCGGTGTCGAGCAGAATGGTCAGGACCTTCACCGGGTGGATGCGCAAGCCCAGCAGACCGGTGTGAAGCCGATTTTCCTGCTCGATCAGCCCGCTCGGGATCGAGGTCGTTTCTATTGAGCGAATCCTCCGCGTCGAGTATTCGTACCCGGCGCGAACACCAAACCACTTGGTGAGGCGCAAGTCGGCATCGGTCGAGTTGGCGATGGTACGAATGCCCAGGAACGTAAACGGGAAAAAGGGCGTGATCGGGATGCCATTGGTGACCTGGGTATAAAATGCGTTCCCCACCATGCGGATGTTATAGATCGAGGTCTGGTTCGTGAGCGTCAACTTGGATGAGGGGAAGAGACTGAAGGTGAGATTTCCGGCAAGTGCGGGGCGCTCGGCATTGCCGAGAGTGATCACCTGCTGGCTGGTAGGCGTTCCCAGGCGATTAAATCCGACGGCGGTCTCGTCGTCGACAAATGCGCGGCGGCCCGCGACATAGCTGAATCGGCCGTTGGCGGCCCACAGCTTGTTTTCGCGAAATAGCGCGACGCGCCAGTAAGGGCTGGTTCCGTGATAGGGCTCGCTGCGGCTGAATGAAGTGAGTGAATTCAGATCAGAGGGATTATTTCCCACCTCAGGCGACGTCAGGCTGACGGGCGTATCGTCCTTGAAATCCACCCAGGCGTGCAGAACGTTCAGCCGAAACCCCAGAAAGCGAGCTTCGCCGCCCACCCGGTACTCGTGCTGCGAGCGCCGGATATTGGCGAACAACGGATACTCGTCGCCGCGCACGTCGAATAGTTGGATGGTGGTGAGCGCCGGTCCGGTCTGGGTGTTCGATGAGTAGCCCAGGAAGAGCTTGAAACTGCTTTGCGGGAACAAGGTGAGATCGTGATCCTGGACGTGGCGCACAGTGTCTATGAAATGTTCGCCGTTGGCGATGGTCAGACCCGGATTGAAGTAGGCGTTCGAGCGCCACGAAAGATCGTAGCGATACAACCGGTTCTTTTCCACGCGCAACGTCGCGGATTCGTACGGATCGTTGCCCAGGCCGAGCGTGTTGAGCTGGATCAGATCGAACAAGCCGCCATGTCCCTCGACCGAATTGACGGAGAGCGAGCTCGAGAGCAGCCGCGGGCCGTTTCCGTAGTTCACGGTGCTGCGGTACATGCCTTCATCGCCACCCACGGTGTGCCAGCGATAGCCGAGCTCAAAAGATTGGCGAATGTTGTAGCCGGACACGTTATCGCCGCGCGGGATGCCTACGGTCTCGGTGGTGGGCGCGACTGGAGTTTGGGCGTGAAGAAGAAAGGCTGCAAATACCGTCCCAAGAATGGGGGACAGCCAGGCCGGCATTCGCCGTTCGAAATCGGAGGCAGTCCCCAGCTTAGCCCTCATTGGCATCATCGGAAGAAGAATGAGTTGGCGTTCGATCCGTGAATCCGCACGTGGCATGTGGTGCAGTTCTGATAGCGCGGATCGGCCAGGTTGTGTGTGGGCGACGGATTCGGAATGCCGTCGGCGCGCCGGCCGAAATTACCGAAGCCGTTATGACACTCCAGGCACAGCGTGAAGACTACCGGCCGCCTCAGCAGGCGCGCGTTGGTGGATCCGTGCGGGCTGTGGCACGTTTCGCAGCCGTCCACCCGCACCGCGGCGTGCTCGAACACGAACGGCCCGCGTTTGTCGATGTGGCACTTCAGGCACGGTTCCTCATTCCCTTCGGCCTGATCCACCATGCGCGGGCGCGCCGCCATGTTCCAGGAGGGAGCAAAAGCTCCATGCGGATTGTGGCAGTCCGTGCACTGCATGAAGCCCTCATTGACGCGGTGTTTAAAGGGCATGGAAAACTGCGCGCGCACGGAGGTGTGGCACCCGTAACACAGATCGGTCTGCTGCCGCGCCAGCAAAAATTTCGGGGCGGGCGAACTGTGAATGGAATGGCAGTTGTTGCAGACAATGTCGCGCTGCGTGTGCTCGCTGCGCCGAATGTTGGCGCGCGAAAGGGTCTGGCTGTGGCAGCGCAGGCAGGCGTCGAGGACCTTCTCGGTCGCCAGGTCGGAAAACGCGACGATGGTGGCTTTGCCGCCACCCGCCGCTACGTGATCCGAACCGGGTCCGTGGCAGCTCTCGCAGCCGGTGTTTTCCGGTTTTTCACGGCCTGACGCGATGCTTTTGTAATGTGGATTCCGGAAAAACGTGGAATATACGTTGGGATGGCAAGTGCGGCAGACGTTGCTGCCGACGTAATCCGCGCCCCAGAGCGCGGCGGGGCATGCAAGAAACAAGAGGCCGAGGGCCCCTCGTAGGCTACCCACCAGCATTCCCCAACTATAGCTCACGAGGGGGTTGGCCTCAGCGTCATCACCTGCTTGGACTCAGCACAGGCCTGGAGGGAACACGGCCAGCGCAAACCAACACCCAGACGCTCGGAAATTACTGTCCGAAGACGATGCCAACCATCGGCACGATGTCGTGCAGCCAGCCTTCGACATTGGCCCCCACGTTCGGCGTGATCACTTGCTTGGGGAAGGGGGACATGTAGTCGTGGACATCCAAACGCAGCGAGGCGTGCGTTCCGAGTTTGATCTTGACACCCACGCCGACGCTAACCACGCCGGTCAGATCCTTGGCCTTGGTGAGCAGAGCGTATTGACTCAGAGGCTGGGTAACGGTTTCGGTGCCCGTTCCACGATACAACTTGATGCCGGCGCCCGCCGAGATAAACGGCCGGACCTTGGCCTCGGAGGGCTTGGTGTGCAGGAGGAAATTGTAGTTGATGGAATGCGTCTCACCCCCGAACACCGCCTCGGTGGAGTCGCGCTTAAGCTGGAGGTCGCCGAGCTGATAGCTGTAGCGGAGTTCCCCGCCCCAGCGCTCACTGATGTTCTGGCCGACCCAGGTGCTCACCGCTACGTTGGTTTTGAGCTTGGCCGCGGCCGAACTGGATCCCAGTCTCACATCCTGTGACGAGTAGAACCCACCGCCCGCGCCCACGCCGAACTCCCAATTCTGAGCCATCGCCGCGGGCAGCATGGCCGCCGCGGAACACACTGCGAACAAACGAACGAATTTCATACGATCCTCTTTCTTATCCCCCGTTTTTAGCGGGCGGTCTCTGCCGCGCTTTAATTTTGCTGAACCACGCGCACGTTCTGCGAATAGCTCACCGAGCCATCCTGCGTAATCGTGAGGGGCACACTTAGGCCTTGCGGGGTCGTGCCTGGGACGCTAATATTCAGCACGTACAATCCCACATAGCCCGGAACCAAGCCTGAAAACAGCACCGGAGCTTCAACGCCTCCGATCTTGACCACCGGAGTGGTCAGCGTCTCTGACAGCGGGCTGAGCGGCGCGGGATCTCCATCGTTCACCGACGGATTCACCGCGCCCAGTCCCGTCAAATAAATCACCAGAATGTCGTTGCGGTGCACCGGATTTGTAGAGGTGACCAGCAGTCCATTGGACCAGCGGACCACCGTCGGCAAATTCGTCTGATCGCCGAGCGTGCCGCTCAGAAATACCGCGGGCGCGCTGGCGCCGACTGTCAGGTAAAAGGTATTGCTCACGCCGCCCGGCGTGTGCATGATGATGGCGACGTTGCCACCGGCCTGAGCCGGCATCTGCGCATTGACCTGGGTCGGGGAAACGAACATCATGTGTACCGGCTGGCCATTCACGGTGAGGCAGCTATCGTTGATCACGGTGGGAAGAGGAACCTCGCTGGTGGCCTGATTGGTCCCGCTCAAATTGGTTCCCAGGACAGCCATCAGCCCTCCCGGGGCTACGGCGGAACGCATGTCCGCGGCGCTTACGACACTCGTGATGTTCGGGATAGCGACCGCGGCGTCGTAACTGATCGGCAGGACGGTGATCCCCGACGTAGTCAATGAGATGAGCATGCTGCCGTCCGGAAGCATCGCCAGCGAACGAGTGAAGACGGACAAACCTGGCGACGTCACCAGCAGGGGAGCTTCCACCATATGCGTGGGACGAAGGCCGGAGCCGTTGCTTAGATCCGCCCGCTGGATGACTCCGGGGCTGGCGGAGTCCGGGGCCGTGGTGCGGATGCCGAGTGGCCCGGTGAACACAAATCCGGAACTGCCCCCGGTGGCCGATTCGAACTGCGCGACAGGCACGCCGGAAGAATTCAGCAGGTTATTGCCGACTACGAACTGATCCAGGGAGGACGCGGCATACGTGCCGCTCAGCCCGGCGAAGTCCTTGCGCGAAACGGTAAAGCTGTCGACGTTAGCGTCGTATACATATACCGTTCCGTCAGAAACTGCGATCAGGGCTTTGGAGCCGTTGGGCGACGCAGCGATTACCGCGTCCAGGGGCAGCTTGTTGTCATACACACCTAGCGTGGGAAGCTGCGTGGACGTGCGGGCGTCTAAATCGACGCGGAGAATATGGCCGACTCCCTTGAAATCATTCGAGGTGGCCAGAATTCCGCGGGTGGTCACAGCCAGAGAGCGAACAACATTGCCTCCGCCCGCCTCGGTATTGACGTAAGGCTGGGCTTGGAGCGTTTCCAAATCGAAGACCGCCAGAGTTTGCGAATTCAGGTGTCCGACCAGCAGAAATCGATTGTCCATCGTAACGGCCATCGACGTAGGCGTGTTGTAAGTTCTTAGCGCAGCCGTCTGCGTGTTGTTCCGCGAGTTGTACACGAGAACTTCGTTGGTGTCCTGGCGCAGCACATAATAGCGGTTCCGGATCGGATCGGCGGCCAAGTCGACCAGCGTGCCGGGAATATTCAGGAACGTTCCTCGTTGATCCGGCTCACGGGAGTTAATCAGCACGCGAATGGAAGCCGGCACATTGACTGCGGCGCTCGAGGCCAGCGTCAGCGTCACCGCGACTGTACCCTTCTGGCTCTGATAAACACTGGGATTCACCGAAACCGTGACGTTGGCCGGCGTTACGCCCGAAGCCGGCGACACAGTGACGCCGGGAGCCGACGCGCTGATCGTGAAGGGCGTATTCCCTCCGCCCGGATCGGTAATCGTCAAGGTCTGGGTCGCAACGCGGGGATCGCAGAAGTTCCCGCGAAATACCAAATCCTTCACCGCAGCAGTTACGCGCGGAGATTTGTTGATCGCGCCGACGGGCAACACCAGTACGCCGGAGTCGGACACGGAATATAGAATGCTCGAGTCCTGGTTCAGGACGCTCCTGCCCTTGGTGTTCTCGGGCAATCTTAGTCGCTGGCGCAAAGTCAGATTGTCCGAATCCAGGATTTGCAGCGTGGGTGCTTCGCCTTTGGTCGCCGGAATCTGGGCGTACAATAAACCCCGGGAATCGTCAAAGGCAGTGGTGCCCACCGAAAACTCATTGGACTCTTGGGCAAAGTTGTTAATGAAGGTTCCCGCGGAGTCCACCATGACCCAGCCGGCCATCGTTACCGAACCGTTGTCATTGAGGCTGACCACGCGCGGCCCGAGGGTGCCCGAAGCCAGCACCACGCCGCCCGGAGAAATGGCATGAGACGTCACGTCATAACGAAAGGTGACTGTGCCGGTGGAACTGCCCAGACCATAGATCTTGAGCCGATCCTTGGAAACGCTCACCGACGCTGTAGTGATATCGGAAGGGAAATTAGCCGGAGGCACCGGGATGGTCTTCGCGGTTACTCCCGCGACCGTATCGAGCACTGTGGTGCCACCCGTGGCCGGATCAAACAAAAGATAGTTTTGCGTAGTTGCCACCAAGGCTTTGTTGTCGATCCCGAAGGCCGCGCCCAAGGGCGTATTCCCCAGGACAAAGGTCTGCTTGGCGTTGTTGGCCGTAAGGTCGATCAGTGTTAACGCGTTGGTAGGCGAAGCAGGCGCCAGGTTATTGCCGAAATGCGTGGTCAGCAGCCAGCGGCCATTCGGAGATAGCGAGATCGAGCTGGGCTGGGCCGCGATGTTGATGGACGTCAGGATGGTGTTGTTCGCCAGTGACATTACGTCGATACGATTGGCCGTGAAATTGGCGATGTACAGCACGCCGCGTGGCTCGTCCAGCGCCAAATCGCTGGCTTCGCCCCCAATCGACACAACTTTCCCGAACGTCCCTGCCGTCGCTGAACCGCCCAGCAGAAACGCGCTCAATGTCGCCAGAAAACAAAGCTTTCGAAGCATACCTGACTCCATCTCTCTCCCAAGATCGACTTCGTTCTCCGACCGCCGCGCCCTAGTGGAGCGCGGCGTGCCGGCCATGCTGTTTCTACGCTTGTGCCGCTCTCAGATCACCGGGACAACCAGCCGCCCCGGTTTTCTGTTGTGCTCCCGCGCGCGGCTGGGCCAATAGGATTTATCCAGGCCGCCCCGCTCCAACTCGCGCTCTCGCGGCGCGTTATTCCGCGCTCTTTTTGCGGCGAAGCACGATGATCCCTAAGAACAGAACCGCCATAACCGCACATACGATTCGAACCGTGGAAGTGTCCAACATCGCTTTTCTCCTTTCCTGACAAGAATTATTCGACTTCGCCAGCCCTGAGCTTTAGGCAGGTACTAGAGATTGTTCATCATAGGTACCAGTTCCCGTACAATCTTCATGGCGACAGGCCCTACCGTCACCACGAACAGGGATGGCAAAATGCAAAAGAAAATCGGGAAAATAAGCTTAACGCCCAATTTGGCTGCCTTTTCTTCAGCCACTTGGCGCGCCTGGACCCGCATGAAGTCGGCGTGCGCTCTAAGGCTCTGAGCGACGCCTGTACCGAAACGGTCCGCCTGGATCAGCACAGCCACCAGCTTTTTGAGATCGTCTACTCCAGTGCGCTCGGCCAGGTTACGTAGGGCCTCCACGCGCCGCTTGCCGGCTTTCAGCTCCAGGTTTACGAAGCCAAACTCCTCGCTGATCTCCGGATGGGCGTGCTCCAGTTCTTTTGAGACCTGCAAAATGGCTTGATCTAAGCCCAATCCGCTTTCTACGCAAACCACCAGAAGGTCCAGCGCATTCGGCAGACCCCGGGCGATCTGATGCTGCCGTCGAGCCGCCATTCGCCGCACATATTCGTTGGGGCCGAAGAAGCCCACCGCAGCGGCAGCCAGAACCACGGCGATCTTGTTGCCGGAATCCGTCGCGACGCCGGCCATAAAGCTCAGGACCAGCAGAGGGAAGATAATTCCAGTAGCGACCTTGGCGCCGTACAGTACCTTCAAAGCGCCTTCTTTGCGGATGCCGGCTCGAATCAGCCGGCGCTGCATCACCGTGACGTCTTTAGGGGACTGCGGAACAAAGTTGCCGAGGCGCTTGATGATCTCATGGAACGCCAGGCTGGGATGCTCAGCCTGGGTGGCCTCGGCGGGTCCTGTCACACCTACCACCCGCTCCATGGCCTCTTTGGGCCGCACGTACATTTTCATGCCGGCGGCAGAGGCCAGCGCTACCATCGCCACGAATATCAGAACGGTGATCAGAAACATGGCGTCAAACCTCGATATTCACGATTTTTTTCATGATCACGTAACCCACGATCTGCAGTGCCACGGCCACGCCCATCATGATGTTGCCGACCTCGTCCTCGAAGAAAAACTTCACGTAATCGGGATTGGTGTAGAACATCAGAACGGCGACAGCGATAGGAATGCAGCTTAACGAGGTTGCAGTCATGCGTCCGTGGGCGCTCACCGCCCGGATTCGCCCGCGCAGCTTGAAGCGCTCGCGGATCACGTAAGCAAGCTTGTCCAGAATTTCGGCCAGGTTGCCGCCGGTGCGTTTTTGCAGGAGCACAGCGGATACAAAGAAGTGCACGTCAAGGGAGGGGACGCGCTTGGCCAGACTCTGCAATGCCACCTCGATGGGAAGTCCCAGGTTGGCCTCTTCGAAGGTTCGGCGGAATTCGCCGGAAACGGGCTCGGCGAACTCGCGATGGATCATCTCCAGCGACACGGAAAACGCATGACCGGCGCGCATGGAGCGCGAGATGAACTCGAGCGTTTCCGGGAACAGGCCTTCGAATTTCCTCAAACGGCCGCGCCGCTGAAACCAGACATACCCGAACGGAGTAGGCGCCGCTGCCAATCCCACTACAAACGCCAGTGCGTGCGGGATCGCGGCAGGCAGGACCACCCAGGCGAACACGAATCCGACGCCGAACGCCATGATGCACAGATGAACCAGCCGCGCCGGGGTCCAGCGCAAGCCCGCCTGCTCCAGGAACAACTGGATCTTGGGACCCAGCTGATATTTTTCGACCAGCAACTGGGCGAATTTGTTGCCGCCCGTCTGAACGTGGAGGACGGACTGCTCGCTGTCCTTGCCGTCTTTCGTCTTCTTCCGGGCTTTGCCCACGCCCATCAGACGCTGCTTGATTTTGTCCGCGTCCGAGCTCTTGAAATACTTGGAGATCACGTACCAGGCCACCATTGCGGCCAGCCAAACGACGATCGCCAGAGGTAGGAATCCCATAACGTTAAACCTCCACCACCTCGTCAAACAGATCGGGCCGCAAGCGGATGCCGGCGCTCAACAGCTTTTCGTAGAATTTCGGCCGGATCCCGGTCGCGGCGAAACGCCCCAGCACTTTCCCGTCCGGATCCAGGCCCCGCTTGTCGAACACGAACAGATCCTGCAGCGTGACCACTTCGCCTTCCATGCCGGTGACCTCAGTGATCGAAACCACGCGGCGGGAGCCGTCGCTCATACGGGATGCCTGAACCAGCAGGTGCACCGCGCTGGCGATCTGCTGGCGGATCGAGACGATCTGCATATTCGAGTTGGCCAGAGAAATCATGACCTCCAGGCGGCTGACGGCATCACGCGGAGCGTTGGCGTGCACCGTAGTTAGCGAGCCATCGTGACCGGTGTTCATGGCCTGCAACATATCCAGGGCTTCCTCGCCGCGGACTTCGCCGACCACGATGCGGTCGGGCCGCATACGCAAGCTGTTCACCAGCAGTTCGCGCTGGCGAACC
>JAOAPR010000326.1 GCA_025463005.1 Bryobacterales bacterium
GCGGCGGGCTGTCTTGGAGAAGATTCAGCAGGACGCCGTCGACCAGGCGTTAAAGTTCGTTGTCGATGAGCGTCTCGTTGAGGTCAGGCTGGGCGCCGGAGGTCATTTGCGTGAGGCGCCGAGCGACATTTTGGTTGCGAAATTCCCGCACTTTACGTCACGGGAAGGGGATCCCACCTGCCACACGCACTGCGTATTGTTGAATGCAGCGCGCTCGTCAGGAGATCGGAAGAAGTTCCTGACCCTTGAGCCGCGACAGATCTATGCCTGGCAGGTCGTCCTCGGAGCGGCGTTCAGAACGGCACTTTCACAACTTTTGATTGAGATTGGATTTTTCGTCAGGGCCGCCGGGCGCGACCAGTTCGAGATCGCCGGCATTCCAGATGCCATGATCGAACGGTTCTCGAAGCGCTCGCAGCAAATCAAAGCCCGCGTCGGAAAAGGCGCATCGGCTGCCCAAAAGGAGGTGGCAGCACTCGCAACGCGCCGTGACAAGGCCAGCCTCCTCATCTAGAGCGGGTCATAAAACAAAAGCTGACGTCAGTGGTTTTGTATAAGAAGGAGCGGATCCGTGAAAACCGGCTGCTCTCCAAGGCTGAAGTCAGGCAGATATCTTTGATCCTCGGCCGGGAATATGAGTCAATTCGCTGGATACGCCACACCCTGTTTGGCGTGGCTGGCGCAACTTGCGTCATGAGGACGAAAAACCTCAACTATACTGAGGCCTTTGCTGGCAGCGGGGAGTTCGCCGTTGTCAGAAGAGAAAGTCGATTTGAGTATCGGCCGCCAAATTCTTGAAATACGGGAATCGAATGTGTCGGACGAAGGGTTCAAGCTGCCCAACATCCAACAAATGTCGCACCGCGACCTTATCGCCCTCGAGCGACACAGGAAAACCGACTCATTTTGACCCACCCCAGCCGGCAGACAGTCAACTGCAACCGGAGCGGGAGGGCAAGCCCAAGCCAATGCTCCAACGAGCCCTTAGCCAGAAAATTGTGCTTGCGGCGGCTTACCCTCGCGGAGTGATTTCCGATTCTGGTGTGGAATTGCTGCAAAGCTTGTGGTCAAACGTTCAAATTATTTTTCGGACCGAAAATGACGGTGGCTATTGAAAAAACCCGTCAACAGATTTTGCTTCTGGAAAATCTGTCAGTACATCGCGCTTGTCGCCTGGTGAGAATGCAAGCTGAATAGGGGTGCAAGGACCTGAAGCGGAGTTAGGCTTCACTGGCTAAGGGATTTGAAGCACGCCTGGATATCGTCCTCTGCCTTTTCGATCTGTTTTGAGATGGCTTTGGCACGTATCCCGACGGGGTTCTTATCGTAGTTGCCTAAGTCCGCGTTCGGGGCAATACGAAGGGCCGGCACTTGGACGACAACGGAACTGTACTGGCTGCACTGCTGAACGAGTCTATTAAGCACGGTGCGCCCCATTTCCCGATCCTTTACAGGAAGCTCCGTTACTTTATTCTCAACGCTCTTAAGGTATGACTGCCATGGTCGAACCTCCCTCGAACGAACACCTTTTTCGATCCAGCCAGTTTCGATGCCAAGTCTGACTACGGCGAGTTCTGATAAACCATCGGCCAGACCAACAGATATCTTCTCGCGAATAAGAGAAAATGTTGTGCCGGCGAGCGCCGTTCCCAGTTCCTGCACTTGTTTGGAATAACTTTCTTGGGCCGATCTGAGATTGGCAACTTGCTTTTCCAGCTCGGTTTTTTGTTCGGATAACCCGTTCAAGCTCGCTTCAGAGGAGAGAATTGAGCGTTGAAGATCCTGCTCCTTTTGTTCGAGCGCCGAAATCCGGCTGTTTCTCAAAGCAAGTTCAGATTGCAAATAATTGACGAAGGCCTGGGAAGTTTTCGAAAAGAAGAACCCGTAGATGGCCAGAAGAGCCAGCGCAAGAGCTCAGCCCGCTGATACCATCTGCGAAAAATTTCCCCATTCGATTTTCATGCTTACCTTCGCCAGTTCTGACCGAGTTCGTCGTCGAACCACATTTCGGCGTCGTAGTCCGCACCCGCAACGGACCTAAAATTTAAATAGTGCGAATAGCCGTTCGCACTGAGCCAATCCTTGAACGAGGAGAAGCTTGGATGCCCCTGCTTTTCTTTCGGGAGGGTTGCAAAACCAGTCGGTCGCCAGCCTCCTAATGACCGGCTCTGATTCGGATTTTTTTCATAATCACGCAATAACAGAAACCTATCCTGAGAGGGCCTTTGTTTGAGGTGGCATCATGCTGCGGACTTGTCTTCTTTGTGGGCGCCGCGCGCAACGACCTTCAGCGTGTCGTCCAGCAATGGCCGCTGCAGAGCCTTCGCCTCATCCCATGGGCCGCGCATCCAGACATCGCGCTCTTCGGCGGTGCTCAGGATCACCGGCATAGCCTTCGGATGGATGGGCGCTACGACCGCATTCGGTGAGGTGGTCAGGAAACCGTAGACGAGATGAGGGCCGGGCACCGGCTTGGATTTGGTCCCGCGGTCTCCCTTGAACTCCGTCCAGATGCCGGCAAAGGCCGTCAGCGGCCGATCATCATTCAGAGCAAACCAGACCACGTCCTTTTTCTTCGTCTGCGGATTGGGCTCGGGCGCGTACTCGGCAAAGCTGTTGAACGGCACCAGGCACCGGTTTTCCGGCTTCAGCCAGCCGCGCCAGTACGGCGATGACGTATTCCGAATATTCGTCACTGGCGCCCCACCGAACTTCGGGGGCGGGGGCATCCCCCATCGCATGGTAGCGAGTTCGGTGCCGTGGTCGGTATTCCGGACCACTGGCGCCGGATAGTCGGGAAAGACGCCCGGCATCGGCGGAAGGTTGCCGACGTAGCGGTTGACGACGCGGAAAAGCGCGATAATGGCGGCCTGGTTGGTAGTGATCGAATAAAGATTGCACATCAGGCAAACAGGTCCGCGCCGGATTGCGTGAACTTCACGTAGGTTCCGGATTCGTGGAGATGCAGC
>JAOAPR010000121.1 GCA_025463005.1 Bryobacterales bacterium
ACTATTGTGAATCTCTCGCGCGTCGCTCGGCACATACTACCAGTTCACAAACACTCCAGATGATCTGGAACCTAGTATTTGGTTTTGACTGGATCATCGTAGCCAGCAGCCCTCTTCATTCGGCTATACGCCAAGGCGACCGGTCCGTCCATGTTTTTAGGGCAGCCGTAGCCCATGCCGTTGATTTGTCAGAATGGCAGACATTGCATGCGTTCGGAATTTTCAAAGCCTCAGTCGTCGCCGGAGTGACGAAGTGAAACGTGTGGCTCCGCACATTCACATCAGCGATCGTTTGTTGGATCTTCGGCATGTGGCAAGCGATGCACTCGCTGCCCTGGCTTCCTACTTTGTGATGCGTGTGTTGCTCAATCGTCGGCGCGTGAGGGCCATTCGGCGAATTCGGGCCGTGACAATCGAGGCATAGGACGTTAGTCGGCTTCCGCAAGAGGGCATCGTTGTCCGTACCATGCGTATCGTGGCAACTGAAGCAAGTGACGCCGCGCGCGTACATGAGGCTGTTCACGAAGTCGTTGCCCTGCATGCGATTCTTGTGCGCAGTCCCGTCGGCGAAATGCGTGAACGTTGTCTCGCCGAGTTTGTGCTCTTCCAGTTTCCAGAAATCGTCCAGCCGTTTGCCCATATGGAAGCCCACAGGCCAGTCGTAGGCGTTTCCGACGCTGGGAGGGGCCAGTCGTTGCCCTTGCGAATGGCACTGAATGCAGGTGTCGGTCGCGTCAACATAGTTGAGGCGCGACGGATTTATTATATTCGCTGACGTCGGCTGCTTCACGTGCTCGCTGCCGGGTCCGTGACACTTTTCGCAACCGACGTTCCACTCGGTCACTTTCTTTGTACTCACATCGTAGTTGACGGAATGGCAGCCATCGCAGGTGGGACCGGTGGGGCGGTGCATGTTGTCTTCGGGATAGTAGGGCGTCCACCAGTCGGTTCCAGGCTTCACATTATAGGCGCGCCAGACCTTGTGGGTTACATCCCACTGGGCCGGCAACGGGAAGTAATCGTCACCGACTCTCTTAAAATATCGCTGCTTCCATTTGCTGCCGTAGACGAGGGCGATATCGTCCTTCGAAAATGTGAGCAGCGGATCGGGTTTTGAGAAGTCCGGGATGATGGCGTCGGGATGTTCCCGCGGATCGCGAACCACGTTAGCCATGCGCGTCTTCTTCCAGCGCTCGTATGTGCTGCGGTGACATGATTCGCAGGCGGCCGAACCAACGTACTTAGCGGACTCCACCGTTTTCGTGAGCTCGAGCGCAGCCTCGCCGGGTGGGGTGGCAACTTTCGGCAGGTTCCGAATGAAAAGGACGAGCCGCCAAATGTCCTGGTCCGGCATCTGCCACCCCGGCATGGCGGTGTTTCGTATGCCGTTCCGGATGAAATAGAACAACACCCCGTCCGGGGTCTTCTGGATGCGGAGAGTGCGCAGATCGAGCGGTGGCGGGTACAAGCCCCCGCCGGTCTGTGTCTCGCCGCCTCCGTCGTAACCGTGACAGATCTCGCACTTCTGCTTGTACAATTCGCCGCCTGCGGTTATATCCTGGCTGTGAACGTCGGCGAGAAGAGGGTTTGTCTGTGTCTTCGCAGACTTGGGAAGGCTCACCTCTAGCATCCAACGTGTGACGATCGCTTCGGCAGCCAGCGGCTTTTGCCTGGCTACTAAACCACCTGAAACGATGTACGCATACAAAGCCCCAATTGCCAGGACAAAAATGACGCCGCCGATTATTGCAATTCGAGCCGCTCGCTTCCCGAAGGACATGTTCACCTCGCTATTGTGCTCGTTTCAGGAGAATCCCCCAGGTGATCTGGAACCTGCCGTTGATCGCGTCGTCCTCGAAAGAGGGGTGGTTCTTGAACTGATAATCGAAGCTTAACCGGGACAGTTGGCCGATGGGCAGAAAGTACCCGAAGTTGAACGCCCGGATATTTAGCCCCGTCACCGGATCACCGTTGAACTGGTTATAGCGCGCATAGATGGTGTGCGCCCCCGCGACACGATAGCTTACTAGCAACGTTGCGGCCGAGGAATGAGTTCCTGGCCGGAAAGCCGGAAAGAACTGTGGCTCAATGGTCGCAGGTGTGGAGGGCCTGTTTCCGGCAAGGGCTTCACCGCGCAGGCCGAAACGTCCCGTTGTGTATTGGAAATCGATTCCGAACAGGCGTTCGTTGTCGTTACCGGAGACCCCGGGAGGCAAGAGCTGTTTGCCGAGCTGAACCGAAGCTCCCACGGCCAGCTTACCTTTATCGAAGGTTTTGCGGATCCGTGCCATGTAGTTTACCTGGCGATTGCTGTCGTTAAAAAAGCGATTGCCGTTGAACGCCCCCACGAAATATTGAAGGTCCTTGAATGCGGCGGAGGAAAGGAAGCCGAAATCACCGGACAGCATAATTCCCCGATCGCGTTCGCCTGGAAAGAAGTAGCCCGAGAATATCGGTCGCTCGGGGGATTCACGCAGCCAACTGGACTGCTGAACATCGAATCCGAACGGCTTAATGAATTGACCAACTCGAACGGTGGCATGATCGCTCAAGTAATACTCAAGAAAGGCATCGTTGACGAGTTTTTCCGGGCTGCCTTCAACTGACTCTTGAAACTGGATTTCAAGGCCAACCCCAAGTCGCTCATTGATTTTTCCTGCCCAGCGAGTCTCAATGCGGCTTAGCCGAAGATTCGGGTCGAATGCCGTACCAGAGCCGTCGATAGGTGCAACCGAATATCGCGTCTGAATGAAGACCTCCGGTTTCGCCTCCAACTCATTATCGTGCTCAGTGCTTCCATTTTCGGCACCAATGACCCGTGCGGTGAAATCTTGGGCTGCGTCGATCTTTTCGCCGCCGCCCTCTTTGGCGACCGGTGCAGCGCCCGTTGTAGCCACAGCCGACTTAGGCTCCGGCTCGTGCAATGCCTGTACCTCTGCGGAAAGTGATTCGATCGTCTTCTGGAGGGCAGCGACACTGCCCTTAGCTTCCATAAGCTGTCGTTCTAAGTCTGCGATACGTTGGTCTCGATCCTGTGCGTTCGCCAATGCCGGGATGATCCCTGTAAGGCAGAGAAATAGTGCGACTCGTTTCATAGCACTGTGCGCTTTCCGATTCGTCACGGACCCTCGGATCTAATGGTCCGCGGCCTTCGCACTGGTGGCTTTGCCCTTGCCCAGTTCGCCCAGCGCGGCTTTGAACCCGGAAGCAAGTTTTTCAGCCGGACCGGTACCCCAATAGTGCAGAAAGTAAACGGTAGGTTGTGTCCCTGTCATGTGATGATGAATCGCGACCACGTTTAGTCCATTCGCTCGGAGCGCTTTGAGAACTGGAGTCACTTCTTGTGACAGCATGGCGATATCGCCGGCGACCTCGGCGTTGGCATCGCTGCCAAAAAACGCCGCCCAGGTGTTCAGTCCCATGCGCGAATTTATGTTGGCACCCCTCTCTTTCAGCTTCAGATCGTCTCGTCCGACGGTGATCTTGTAAACCGCGCCGGTCTGCTCACCTTCGTGTCCGGCGATCCGGGCGATCTTCGCTGTGTCGATTTGTCCCGCCGTGACGTTAGAGGTCCCGCCGGTTACCATGCTCTGGTGCTGGGCCGATACCCGCCCGATCAGATCCAACGTGGGTTTCGCCATTTTCGCCAGATCGGCGGGCTTTCCGTGCCCGTGGACGTGCATGTAGAAGATTCTCGGACTCTCAAAGAAAAAATGATTATGGACAGCGGTCACTTCGAGACCGTTGTCGAGCAGCGCCGACATTACTGGATTGACCTCATCCTCAACAAGCACAAGATCGCCCATCATGACGTCCATTCCGCCGTCTCCTTTGGTCATTGCCAGCCATCCTCCAAAGCCGAACGGCGTCGGCGTGGCAATTCCATCGACGGTGACCTTGAGGTCGTTGCGGGGAATGTTGATCTTCAGGACGTTTTCTTTGAAATCACCCTGCTTGTCAAGCGTCTTGAGCACACCCGCGTAATCCGCAGGCATGTCCTGAGCAACGAGCACCCCGGCTGAAACAAGCGCAATCAGTACAGCCTTATTCATTGGTTCACCTCTTCCCGATTCATTTTCCACGAACATCGAAATCATCGAAGTATGTAACGCTGTCCGCCTTGGTCCACAGGCCAGTTTTGCCTGCGCCGTTGAATGTGCGGTCTTCGGTCTCAAACAGTCTTTCTCCATTCAAGAACACGGTGAAGGTCGCGCTCTTGAACGTGATGCGCAGCGTGCTCCAGGAACCCCTGGGAATTGAGTGTTTGACCCCATATGCTTTGGATGGAAGACCCTTCGGAGCGATCGATTCACGGACTCCGCTTACGACTTTGTACAAGACTACGTTATTCTCTAGCGCATTCGCACGAACGATGTAGTAGTTGCCAGGATCCTGATATCGCCAGACGATTCCGGCGGCCTGATCCACGCCCCCCGACACCGGTTTGAACGCAACGCTGACCTCTCCATCGCGGAGGCTGGCACCGTCCCAAATCGCCAGCGGAAATCTGCCAGCCGTTCCATCCTTGGACACTTGCGCCATAGCATATGGCGGGCTCGGAGCTGATTCGTCGCGCACTACCTCCCATTTCGGGGGAGTCCCCTTATGGGTCATCGCGGTTGTCCAGCCTGGCGGGAGAGTGCCTGGCACGCAGTTGTCAAAGTTAACCATCTGGGCGGCGCCGACGGCCTGAAAAGATGCCAAGGCCACTGAGACGGCGAGAAGGCGCATTCCGGTTAGTATTGTGAAGCTGTAATCTGAAAATCTGCTGAGTCGGCCACCAGACCCGCTCAACGCAGCAGTCCTTCAGAAAGCCGGATGATACTAGCAAGGCCCCAGATGAGAATTCTTATTGTCGAAGACGATCGACGTCTCGCACGCCAGCTTAAGAAGGGCTTGGACGAACATAGCCATTCCGCAAGTGTAGCCTTCGACGGCAGCGAAGGGCTGGAAGCAGCACGAAACGGCAGATTCGACGTATTGGTTCTCGACGTTATGCTTCCAGGCATGGATGGTTTCTCCATTGTACGGAAACTCCGTAGTCTTAAAGTCACTACACCGATCTTGCTCCTCACCGCTAGAGACGCTGCGGAGGATGTGATCCAAGGGCTTGACGCCGGGGCCGACGACTATCTGACCAAGCCGTTCTCATTCAAGATCCTGCTGGCCAGGCTGCGCGCCTTGGCAAGAAGGAAAACGGTGCAACTCACACCGCACCTGGAGGTCGGGGACCTCGTACTCGATCCGGTAACATACGAGGTGAAGCGCGCGGGCTCTCTGATCGCTGTTACGCGGACGGAATATTTATTGCTGGAAGTTCTCATGCGAAATGCAGGTCGCGTCCTGACGCGTTCGCGCCTGATCGAATCTGTTTGGGGATTTGAACGGGACGTTGGAAACAACACCATCGACGTGTATATCCGGATGGTTCGCTCCAAAGTAGAGCCGCCGGGAAGCCGAAAATTGATCCACACCGTTCGCGGAATCGGATACGCCATGCGTGAGGAGGACTCCGCGTGAGGGATCGTTCAATCGGATTCCGCTTGGCGGCTTGGTATTTTCTGGTCTTCGCATGTGGGCTAGGAGCCTTCAGCGTAGGCGCCTGGTTCGCAATGCGCGCCAGTCTCTATCACGCGATTGACGACGAGTTACGCGATCGCGTTGGCGGCGTTGCTACATTCATGAACTTGCAGATTGCATCGCTGTCCGTGCCTGAGATCCGTGATGAATTTCGGGAGCATTCCGTCCTGGGTCCTGGTGGAGATCTCTTCCAGGTTTGCGATGGCCGCGGCCAGTGGCTGTACCGGTCGGTGCCGCTTGAAAACGAGAACGTTCCAATTGAATTACCGGATAGGCTGACGCAACCTCGATTTGAAAACATGCAGCTTCAACAACATCTGCTCCGGTTCTACTCTCAGCGAATCGTCGTCGACGGCAAACCCTACAGCGTCCAGGTAGCTTCTCTGATGAATGAGGGCCTGGAAGCGCTGGAGCGATTCAAGCTGATGCTCCTACTGGCCGCACCGCTTCTGCTAATTGCCGCGAGCGTCGGTGGATATTGGCTCAGTACGCGCGCCTTAGCCCCCGTTGATGAAATCTCGCGAGCAGCGCAGCGGATCGGCATCGAGAACCTTGCGGATCGATTGGAAGTCCCACATACAGGCGACCAACTGCAACGACTTTCGGAAACGCTCAATGCGACATTCGCGCGACTTGAGGCTTCGGTTTTGCGAATGAAGCAATTCACCGCAGACGCCTCCCACGAGTTACGAGCCCCCATTTCCTTGATCCGGACTACAGCCGAGGTTGCAATACAAAGAGATCGAACTGCTCCGGAATATCGCGAAGCACTCACGGAGATCCTGGAGGAGTCCGAGAGGACATCGCAGGTCGTGGACAGTCTAATGCTACTGGCCCGAGCCGATTCCGGAAAGGAAACGTTGGAGTATGGGCCGGCCGACGCCTGTGCGGTCGTAAGGGGAGCAATTGAGCAAGGCGAAAAACTCGCACGCAGCCACAGTATTGAATTTAGGGGACGCATTCCATCCGGCTCGATCTCAATTCACGCGGATAGCGACGCGTTACGCAGGGCCGTGCTGATTGTGATCGACAACGCCGTGAAGTATACGCCTAGTGGTGGCGCCGTGATGGTCGAACTTGCGGATGAAGGCGGATTTGCGGTCGTTTCAGTAACCGATACGGGGATCGGAATCGCGAAGGAAGATATCGCTCATGTCTTCGACCGGTTCTGGCGGGCCGATAAGGCACGCTCGCGCGAACAGAGTGGAGTAGGGCTCGGCCTGTCCATTGCCAAATGGATCGCGGAAGCGCACCAAGGCTCGCTCGCTGTTGAAAGTGTGGCAGGTCGAGGATCGGTCTTTAGGCTCCGCGTGCCCCTTTATGTCACTGCTGCCGTTACCACCACGCACGGGCCAACCTAGTCGATCAGCATGAACTTTGCAGGTAATTGGTGACCAGTCTGAACCCAGATCCCACTTGTCTTCAGGGGAGTATGGCCATAATCGAGAAAGTATACAGTTACATAGGAATGCGTTGTATCGCTGCGTTGCAGACATGCCTGGCTCTCCTGCTGGCTTTCTTTCTAGCGCCGTTCCAGCATGTTCATACGGGCCAGCAGTCTGGAACGGATCACGATCATGCTGCGACGATCCACGCACATTTCTATAGTGTTCACGATTCGGCGGGCGAACGGCGCGGAGCGCAGTTCGTAAACTCCGACGACGATCATGCTGCGGCTTGGTCGCTCGACACGTTTACGCTTGAGCTAACGG
>JAOAPR010000128.1 GCA_025463005.1 Bryobacterales bacterium
CGGCCTTTTCCTTGATATCAACGACGCGAGTAGCGCGCGTAATCTTGTCGCCCATGCGTAATGGCTGATGGAACTCGAACCGGCTTCCGGCCCACATGCGCCGCGGCAACGGGACCGGCGGCAGCAATCCGCCGCGCCGAGCGTGGCCGTCGGGACCCAGCTCCGAGGCCCGATGCCGGTCCAGGAAAAACAGCCAGTGCCACAGTGGCGGCAATGGATCGCCCGGCTGTGGCGGCGGGTCGTCCCGATCGAGCGTCGCCGATAAGGCGGCTACTGGGCCCGCGGTAATAACATCGGCTCGCGTTTCCGTTTTCCCAATCCAATCCGTAACGCTCATGCTAGACTGGCCGGGACCGTGATGAATCGCCCTGCTCCCGGCTGGCGAATGTGGGTCGCACCCACCGCGATGATGTTATGCACCCTGCTAGGGTACATCGACCGGCAGGTGCTGGCGGCGCTGTCGCCAACGATCCTGGCCGACACCGGGATGACCGCCTCCGATTACGGCTGGGCCGTTTCAGCCTTTTCGTTCACCTATATGATCATGAACCCGGTGTTCGGGTCGTTTCTGGATCACATCGGGCTGCGGCGCGGCATGGCGATCGCGGTGCTCATCTGGACGATTGCCAGCGTCTCGCATGCCGGATTGAACGGCTTGATCGGATTCGCACTGGCCCGCGCCTTGCTTGGATTCGGCGAGGGCGCCGCATTCCCAGGCGCTCTGCGCACTGCCGCCGAAGCGCTCCCCGTCAACAGGCAATCGCGCGGAATGGCCCTCGGCTACAGCGGCGCTTCCATGGGCGCGCTGATCACTCCGCCGCTGATCATCCCTCTCGCCCAGCGCTATGGGTGGAGGTTCGCCTTCGTGCTAACAGGCGTCCTGGGACTGTTGTGGCTGGTGCTGTGGTGGCGCGTGGCCCGGCCCCCGTTCCTGCCCAAACAAACGTCCGGGTCGGGACGCCTGAGAATTCAATGGCCCGATCTGCGGGAGCGCCGCCTGTGGGTAGTGGTTTCGAGCTTCGGCTTAGGTGGGCTGGCGCTGGGTGTCGCGGCATATTTGAGCCCGCTGTACCTCAATCGGGCGCTGGGGCTTTCGCAGGCCGAGCTGGGCCATGTCTTGTGGATCCCCATGGTCGGGTGGGAAATCGGATACTTCTTCTGGGGCTGGGTAGCTGATCGCTTCGCTGCCAATGACGAACGGCCGGTTCGCATCTTCGTCCTCCTGACGATTCTCTCCTTGCCGACAGCCTTTATGACGCTGACCAGTTCGTGGGTGATCGCCATAGCCCTGTTCACCTGGTCGACCTTCATTGCCGATGGCTTCGTCGTCATGTCGCTGCGCGTGGGCTCACGAATTTTCCCTGCTGATCGGGTCGGAATGGTCGCCGGAATCGGATCCGGGTCTTGGGGAGCGGTCCAGGCCGTGATCCAGCCGGTCTACGGAGCCTGGTTCGACCGGCAATGGTATGCGGCCACATTTATTTCGATGAGCTTGCTGCCGCTGCTGGGGACGCTTCTCTGGTTATGGCTGAGCAGACCGCGCGGAGCTAGCGCCGCCGTTGGTACATCTTCAACTGTTCCAGTTGCCCGCGGATGACGCCATTGTTGGGGTCGAGCTCCACTGCTTTTTCCAGATAAGTGATCGCGGTCGGATCGTCGTACTTGCGGGTGTAGGCGAACCCGATCGCCGCGTAGGTCTTGGCCGACTGCGGATAAAATTCCAGATTCAGCTTGAGCAGTGCGATCGCGTCGTCCGGCCTTCCGGATGCGAGCGGCTGCGCGACTCCCACCAGCGTATCCTCGCCGAAATCGTAGGCTGCTCGCCCGTAAAAGTGCTGGTGCAGATCGCGATACTGCTCTGCCGCCGCAGTCACGCCCTTCTCGCGGAGGGTCTGCGAGATGATTTCGGATAGCTGCCTCGGAATCGTGACGCCGCGATGGCAGGTGACGCACTTGACCTGCACGGCTTCGGCGGCCGGCTTGCCCGTCGCGGTCTGAACCCGGGCGTTCAGATCCCGCGTCATCGCGATCATCTGCCGCGCGATGTCCTTCTTAGGCTCCGGCAGCCCGCTGCCGCGCGGCGCCGAGTGGCAGTATTCGCATTGCACGCCCAGCCCCTGCACGATCTCCTGCATCAAAGGCATGATGTTTGCCGGCGGTGTCTGAGAAAAGGCGATCGTCGGCAGCAAAAGGCAGACTGCCTGAGCCACAGTGATCCGGAGCGCAAAGGACGCACCACGTTCCGTTTTGCCCGTTTTAATCATTCAATAATCGGCTGCCCGGACCGTTCCGTGAACGATCCGGTTCATCATATCTCATTCAGCCCTGGAAGTAGATCAGTGTACGAAATAGACTCTGATCGCCGAATCGATGCTGCTCTTGTCCATCTTGGCCGTGCGCTGTTCGAAGCTGGCCATGCCGCAGATGGCGCTGGCGATGTCTTCGGGATAACACGCGCGGAGCCCCGTGGACGCGTGCTTCGCGCACTCGGTGCGTAGATACTCCTCCGCGCCCGGTTCAACCCACAGGCCCTTCTGGCGGCATACCCGGCGTACCAGCTCGTCGAACAGCTCGGGCTTCATCGCTTCCATCTTGATCTTGTTCTTCAATCGCCGCATGAAGGCTTCCTCAGCCAGATCGGCGAGGCCGAGATTGGTGGCGAACACCACCACCAGCTCGAATGGTATCTCGAAGCTGACGCCGGACCACATCGACATGATGTCCTTGCGGCGGTCCAGCGGCACGATCCAGCGGTTCAGCAGCTCGCGCGCGGACATTCGCTGGCGTCCGAAATCGTCAATCAGGAGAATCCCGTTATTGGCCTTCATCTGCAGGGGAGCGCTGCAAATGCGCGTCACCTCGTCGATGTGCGGATCCAGCATTTCCAGCCGCATTTCCCCGCCCACCTTCACCATGGGTCGCTGGCACAATACCCAGCGGGTGTCCAAAGACTTGGATTCATCTTCCACGGCGTTGTGCACCATTGGATCGTACACGGTGATGATGTGACCGCCTGCTTCTATCGCATACGGTATGTAGACCTGATCCTCGAAAACTCTGTGCAGCCGCTCGGCGATGCTGGTCTTTCCGAGGCCGGTTTCACCGTACAGCATGATGGTTCCGCCTGTTACGAGCGCGGTGCCCAATTCGTGGATCACATGATCCGGCAGCACCAGATCGCTCATGGCGGCTCGCAGACTTTCGAGCGAAGGCCGCAGCGGGATCCCCTGCTTTGCTACCGCCTGATTATATGCTGGCAATGTTACGGGAGCCGGTCCGGAGTATTGCCCCTTTTTAAGAGCGACCTCCGCCATAGAGCGGCCCTTATTGGTGAGAGAAATCTCATAATCCTCGCCCTGCATGCTGCGGGTTTCCACCAGTTGTTCCTTTTGGAACTGCCGGTAAAGAGCCAGGATTACGCCCGGACTGAGCTTGGAGCGGTCGGCGATGGTCCGCAGCAGCGCTGAACCCTCGAAAAACACGTGCTTCAGGACTAAGTCCACCAGCATGCCATTTGAAAGGCCGGTGTCCTCGATCCTGGTAACTTCACGCGGCTGGAACTGTTCCCGATCCATTACGGACAACATGTCATCAGATTACAGCATTTCGGCCAAATTCGGCCTATGCAACACGCCAACCACTAGAGCTGCTAGTACTATGTGGATCGTACTGCTTGTGTCTTTAACACCCCCGCGCGAGAATGTGTAGGTATGAGCCGCCCCCGAGACTTGCAGATTTTCTGGATAGTCTTGATCGCCGGGGCTTTCTGGGCGTTTATTTGGGAGCACGACCAGGTGACGAAGGTATGGCGCACCGTATCGACTGCGGCTATTGCGATGACTTCAGGCCTCCGCGCAAAGCCGCCTGAGGCTGCTCCTGCCGAGGATCCGCATCCCGGCAAATCCCGGCGTACGCCGACTGCGCCGAAAGATAACGAGACGGAACCGGCCTCTAAACGTTAATTATCCGGCGGCAGTTGTCCGACTTGCAGTGGCATTTAACGGTCTCGTCTCTTTTGTCGAAGCGGTAATCTACGGTGAGTTCCTCGCCGGCGCGGATTTTCCGCATACTGATGTAAAGGATATGACCTTTCAAAATTCGGGCTGTCAAATTGGGCTCGCAGCTGTGATTGATAAGCTCGGCCCCGCTACCGCCCACGGACCCGTCGATTACCCAGTATCGGTCGAGTGAGAAGTAGTACGTGCAGGGTCCGTGGCCGCGTTTCTCCGCCTGCCGCGCGCTGATGCGTTCGCCTGTGTACTCGATGACTTTGCGCCACGGGGGAATCGACTGGGCGGCGAAAACGCCTCTTCCGTGGATCGATGACTTGCGAATCTCTATACGAAATGGTGACGCTTGCATTAGTCGTTTACCGGTTCCGCATCCAGCCGGGCGACGATACCTTCCAGACCCGGCTTCGCCGCTGGGTAGCGCGTGAGAACCAGCGGATCGTGTCCAGGAATCACATGCCGCGGTGACTCCGCCAGCCTGCGGATGGTGTTGAATCCCTCCAGCATTTCGCCCACGTTGAAGAGGATCGGATAGGGACGTCCCTCTTCCATATTCGCGTAAAAGTGGCTGGCATCGGAAGCCACAACCACCCATCCGCGACGGGTTCGAACCCGGACCACCTGCAAGCCCATCGAGTGTCCTCCGATATGGTGCAGCGTGATCCCCGGGGCCAGCTCGTCGTCGCCGTCGTGGAACGCCACGCGGCCTTCGAAGATCCGCTGAACCATGGACGTGACGTCGGAAGCTTCGAACGGAAATCGCGTCACCCCGTGGCACATGTGGCGTCCAGTGCAAAATGCCATCTCGCGATCCTGCACGTGGTAGCGGGCGGCCGGGAACTGATCCAGGCAGCCTGCGTGGTCGTAATGCATGTGGGTGACGATCACATCGCGCACCTGGGCGGGTTCGATGCCGATCATTTTCAGACCCTCGGCGGGTGTGCGCAGCAGCTCGCGCTGGCGCTTGCGGGCCATCTCCGCGTTGAATCCGGTGTCGACCACGAAGGTCCGCTTTTCATTCACGATGGCCCACACGAAGAAGTCTATGGGCATCGGTCCATCGTGCGGATCGCCGCCCAGGAAGTTCTCACTGGCTCGTCGCGGGTGATGCGCGTAACGAATCGCGTAGACTTCGTAGGTGTCAGGGGTCATCTTGTTATGATCTGACAATGGACAAAGCATTGTTTGAAGCTGGACTGGAAGTTCGCAAGGCAACGCTCGGCAAGGAATTCGTCGAAAACGCCATCGCGAGCGCGGACGAATTCAATCGTCCCTTGCAGGAGTTCGTCACCGAATACTGTTGGGGAGCGTGTTGGACGCGTCCCGGGCTGCCGCGAAAAACGCGAAGCATGCTCAACCTGGCGATGCTGACCGCCCTGAATCGTCCGCATGAGCTCAAGATGCACATCAAGGGCGCCCTCAACAACGGCGTGACCAGAGAAGAAATTCGCGAGATCCTCCTGCAAACCGGCGTCTACTGCGGGGTGCCGGCGGCCGTGGACGCGTTTCGCACCGCCAAAGAGGCGTTCGCGGAAGTGGACAAAAAGTAGATGGCGAAAGAACGTTTAGGGTTCATCGGGGTCGGGCGCATGGGCGACCCCATGGCCCGCAATCTGCTCGCTGCAGGGTTCGATCTCAGCATTTACGACACCAGCGCGGCAGCCATTGAACCGCTGAAGGCTCTGGGGGCACAGGTCGCGAAATCGCCCACTGAGGTGGCCTCGGTCGCGGAGGTGGTCCTGGTCAGCCTGCCGACGCCCGACATTGTGAAGAAAGTGGCTCTGGAGGTCGCTTCCGCGTCGCGGATGAAGATCTTCATAGACGTCTCGACGACGGGGCCGAAGGTGGCGGCTGAAGTAGCCACGGCTCTCGCCGCGAAAGGGATCACTGCGGTCGACGCTCCCGTAACCGGCGGTGTCGGCGGCGCGCGCAAAGGAACGCTCGCGGTGATGCTGGCCTGCCCTCGCGATCTGGTGGAGCGAGTGCGTCCCGTGCTTGAGCCTATCGGCAAGGTATTCTTCTTGGGCGAACGCCCCGGATCGGGCCAGTTGATGAAACTGGCAAATAACCTGTTGTCGGCCGCTGCGCTGGCGGTGACCTCGGAAGTGATGGTCATGGGCGTGAAAGGCGGCCTGGATCCGAAGGTGATGCTGGACGTCATCAACTCGGGTACCGGGCGCAATAGCGCTTCGGTGGACAAGTTTCCCAAGGCGATCCTGCCCCGGACCTTCGATTTCGGCTTCGCCATCGGGCTCCTGTTGAAGGATGTGAAACTGTGCACCGACGAGGCGGCGGGGCTGGGCGTTCCGATGATCGCGGGCAACGCGATCCGCGAGCTTCTCGCCATCACCGCGCTGCGCCAGGGCGCGGACGCGGATTTTACGACCATCGTGAAGACGGTGGAGGAGTGGGCAGGCGTCGAAGTAAAAGGCTAGGTGGAGGGCGGACTTCCAGCCCCGCTTTTACTGGAGACTTGCCCCGTTCTGCTGGCACTATACCGAGGTGCGAAGGTATCGCCGTCGTCTCCCGCACGTGGATGCTCCCGGATCGCCGGCCTTTGCAACCTGGCGACTATGGGGAAGTCTCCCGCAAGAGCGCGCCTTCCCTCGCGAACATGCAGCTTCAGGCAAGGCACTCGTCGCTTTTGATCGGCTGCTGGACACTGCCCGCAGCGGACCCGTTTACCTTCGCCGCCCCGAAATCGCAAACGTCGTGTGGGAACAATTGCATGCGATAGATTCGCGAAGCCTGTGTTCCCTGCATGCTTATGTCATCATGCCGAATCACGTCCATGTCCTTTGGACGCCCCAAGTCTCACTTCCCGTACTGATCCGTGAGATCAAGGGGCCGACTGCGCTCGCAGCCAATCGGCTCTTGGGCCGTACTGGCAACCCATTCTGGCAGGAAGAGTACTTCGACCGCGTTGTGAGAAATGAAGCCGAATTCTCTCAAATTCGCCGGTACATCGAGTGGAATCCCGTGGCAGCAACATTGGTTGCGCAGCCGGAGCAGTATCGGTGGTCGAGCGCGTACGCGGGGCTAAAGCCCCACGCGGGCTGAAGCCCGCCCCCCACACTTAGCGTGCTTTGTCCAGATTCACGCAATTCAGTGGAGAAAAACGCCGCGGCTTCGCCACCAAATCCTTGGACGATGAAGGTCGTAATGGTGGACGATTCGGCGGCCGACCGCACGCTGTGTCGGATTCTTCTGGAGGAGGTATACGGCGCCGGCCTTCAATTTTTCGAGGCATCGGACGCCGTTCAGGGACTCAAAACCTGCCGTGCGATCGCGCCGGATTGCGTCCTGCTCGATTACAATCTCCCGGATATGACCGGGCTGGAGTTTCTGGCCCAGCTACACTCGGAAGCTCCCGTCAACGAACCGGCTTTCGCGGTCGTGATGCTCACCGGTTTGAACAGCTATCCGGTGGCCCTGGAGGCCATGAGATCCGGCGCACAGGACTATTTGCTCAAAGACCGCATCAGCGGCCAGCGGTTGGGTGTGGCGATCCTAAAGGCCACCCAGAAAGTCGGCCTGATTCGCGAGCTCCGCGAGGAACATGCCCGGCTGGCACGGTCGCTGGCCGAAAAGGAAGTCTTGATCAAGGAGCTCCACCATCGCGTCAAGAACAACCTGCAGGTGATCGCGAGCTTGCTGCGTTTGCAGGCGGAAGCCACCACCGACGAGACCGCCACCGCGGTGCTCCGGGAAAGCCAGCACCGCGTAGAAGCCATCGCCATGATCCACGACCAGCTCTATGAATCGGCCGACCTCCGCCAGGTCCATCTGGCACAGCAGGCTAATCTGCTCATGGCCAATCTGTTTCACGCTTTCGGCGTGGATCCCTCGCGCATCTCGGGCCAAGTACTGGTATGCCCGCGCGGTGACGGCGGTCCGCTGGTTTTAGGCGTCGATCAGGCTATCCCCACGGGCCTGATCCTCAACGAGCTGATTTCGAATTCTCTCAAGCACGCGTTTCCCAACGGACGATCCGGATCGATTCGCGTCGAGGCGCAAAGTTACGACACCAAGGTGGAGCTGGCGGTGATCGATGACGGCGTCGGCGTCCCGGAGGACTTTGCCACGCGGAAGACCAAGTCGCTGGGTTTGCAGATCGTAGAAATTCTCGTTCGGCAGTTTGGCGGCACGTGGGAGTTGAAGCGTGAATCCGGGACAACCTGTCGGTTGTCCTTTCCCGAAAGGTAGGAGCATGCAGCCTGCGAAAGCCTACAAGGTGCTGGTGGTCGAAGACGAGGGACTGATCGCGCACGATATCGCGACGCGTCTGGAAGCTCTGGGCCATCAAGTGGTCGGGACCGTTGCAACCGCGGACGAAGCCGTCGAGCAGGCCGCCGGCGCGGACGTGGTTCTGATGGACATTCGCATCGATGCGCAGCGCGACGGCATCGCCGCGGCGCAGGAGGTTCGCGCGCGCCATCGAGTGCCGGTGGTGTTCCTGACGGCGCACGCCGACCGCGCCACCCTGGAGCGTGCCAAGGCAGCCGATCCTTTCGGCTACATTACCAAGCCGCTGGGCCCGGCTTCCCTGCACACCTCTATCGAGATGGCGGTTTACAAACACCGCATTGAACGCCAACTCGAGGAGCAGGAAGCCTGGCATCGAACTACGCTCGCTTCAGTGGCGGAGGCCATCGTGGTCGCCGATCCTTTCGGCCGGATCCGCACGTTGAACCGCGCGGCCGAGACGTTCACCGGATGGACTGCGGCGAACGCGCTCGGCCAACGCCTGGAAGATGTGGTGCGGCTGGTGGAAGAAGAAACCGGCAATGACTTAGGCGATCCAGCTCCGCTCGCCGTCTTGCGCGGGGCGGCGGTGCCTCTGGATCAGGGATTGCGGCTCATCTCCCGGGGAGGGCGCGAGATCGCCGTGGAGGGTACGGTGGCGCCGGTGCGATCGTCTTCCGAGGCCCTGCTGGGAGTAGTGCTCACCTTGCGAGACGTCAGTACGCGGCGCTGGGAGGAACGCCAGCTCCGGCAAGCCCAACGCGTGGAAGCGGCGGGGCGGCTGGCAGCGCGGGTTTCGGCTGAATATGCCAGCCTGGTCCAGATCATTCGCAGCCGGACCGGCCTGCTTGCGCGGCAGCTCGGAGACTATTCGCCGGCCCAGGCGGCGCTCGAGGAGATCCGGCAGGCCGCCCTGGCAGCCGAGCAGGTCACCGAGAAACTCGCCGGCTTGGGAGCGCGCCAGGTGGCTCAGCCCGAGATCGTGAGTCTGAACGCCATCTTGCGCCGGATGTCCAAACCGATCGAAAGAGCGGCGGGCGCACGCGTGGTCACTGCCATCCAGCCGGAGCCCGGCGCGGGCCGCATCAAGGCCGATCCATCGCAGATCGAGCAGATCATCATGAACCTGATATTGCACGCCTGCGCTGTCATTCCGGAAGGCGGCCGCCTGCTGATTCAGACCAGCCACACCGAGGCGCCCCGGCACGGCGCTCTGGCCAGCTTTGCAGTTTTTCGGCTGACCTACGCCGCCGTCGAGCCTGATCCGGATCACTTGTTCGATCCCGCCGGCAGCGGCGAGGATGGCCTCTCTTTGTCGGTGGCGCACTCCATCGCAGCCGAGCACGGCGGTTATCTCACGGCGCGCGCGGTTCCCGACGGCGCCCGGATCGAACTCCTTTTGCCGCGCGTGAATGAGGAATCGCTCCTTCCCGAAGCGGCGCCCGGCGCAGGACAAGCCCGCACTATCCTGCTGGTGGATGGACGCGACCGCGTCCGCGCGCAACTGCATAAATTCTTCGAATCCGCGGGTTACAACTTGCTCGAGGCGTCCGATCGCGAGGAGGCGTCAGCGCTGGGCCAAGTGCATGAGGGGCCGCTCGACCTGCTGATCGCGGATGCCGCGGACCGGGACCCGATTCTGAGCGAACTTCGCCCCAAGCACCCCGACCTGAATTCCCTGACGATGGTGGATCTGCCGGAGTCGTCGCCCGGCGAAATCCGCCGCCCATTTACCCAGCAGCAGCTTCTGGATCGCACCGCAGCGCTGCTGGAGCGCAGAGAACGGCCGGAGTAAGGTTACTTCTTCCGCGGAGGAGCGGGCTTGGTGTCCCGATCGGGAATCGCAAACAGATTGTCCCCCAGCCCCTGGTTCACCGTCACCGACTCGGCAAAAATCTCGTAAGTCTTTTCGCCGTTTCGCTCGCGATGCATCTGCTGCGGCCACTGGATTCCATCAACCTGGCGATAGCGGGAAAAGCGCGTGACTTCTTCGTCGCGTTCCTTGGTTTCGGGGTCGCGCCACACCCAGGATTGCTGGACCGGAAGCTTGGTGGTCTGGTGAAAATACACACGCACCACACGGTTCTGCGAATCCGTGATATCGACCGCCTCCACAGGCTGATTTTGGATCACGTCGGAGCCGCGCGATTCGAAGATCATGCCCGGCTCATGCAGCCGCTGGCGCAGGATGTACAAAACGTTGTTCAACGTTGTGTCGCGATAGCGCTGGAATCGGTCTTTTTCGAGCTCCTTGGGGCCCCGAAATGTGACTTCCCAGGCACCCTCCTGGCGGAACAGAACAAAATAGTCCTCATTTTTTCCGAACGCCTGGCGCTCCTGAATACCCAGGTCGATACCGGTGCGATCCGGAGGGACTGCAATGTAGCGGGTATAGATCTTGGCAACGGAAAGCCCGCTCAATTGATCATGAAAGAACGAATAGGCGC
>JAOAPR010000150.1 GCA_025463005.1 Bryobacterales bacterium
AAGCCAGTTTCATCGTGCTCGTTTTGGCCCTGAAGCTGTCCGCAGCCGATCGACCGACTCCGCTCTCTGCGCTGCTGGACGAAGCCACGCGCAACAATCCCGATATTCTGGCAGCGCGACGGGGGTGGCAAGCGGCGACTCAGGTTCCCTCTCAGGTCGCCACTCCGCCTGATCCGCAACTGACGATTCAGCACGTTTCGGTTGGCAGTCCGCGACCGTTTGCGGGATTCAGCAACAGCGATTTCGCTTACATTGGATTCGGGATCTCTCAAGACCTGCCCTACCCGGGAAAGCTGAAACTCAAGGGCGAAGCTGCCCTGCAGGATGCTGCGGTCGGTAAGGAAAAGCTCGAAACGGTCAGGCGCTCCGTTCTTCAGCAAGTGAAGGACGCTTACTTTCAGATCGCCTACGTCCAGCAGACCCTGGAGGTTCTCGACCGCAACGGTAAGCTTCTCGAACAGATCGAGAAAATCGCGGATGCTCGTTATCGGGTTGGCGAAGGCACCCAGCAAGATGTCTTGAAAGCTCAGCTCGAACGAACCAAGCTACTGCGCGAGGTCGCACATCATCACGAGCTCATGGATACACAGCAGGCCCAGTTGATAAAGCTGCTGAACCGCCCGCCTGGTTCTCCCGAACTTTCGGCGGAACCACTAGTCGAAACTCCTCTGCGCTACACCTCGAACGAGCTGTTGGAGAAGGTCCGGACCGAAAACCCGGAAGTGGCTAGCCAGCAGGAGATGGTGAAGAAGCAAAGCCTGCAGGTAGAGATAGCACGCAAAGACCGCTATCCGGATTTCAACGTGCAATACATGTGGCAGCACACCAGCGAACAGTCTCGCGACTATTACATGCTCAGCTTCAGCGCACGCATTCCGATTTATCGCCGCCGGAAGCTCAATCCGGAGATGAACCAGGCCGTGGAAGAACTCAATCGTTCCCGAAGAGAGTATGAGAGCCAGGTTCAAACCAGCTACTTCGACGTTCGCGACCAGTACATCACCGCTGAGACGGCGTCGCAGATGCTCAAAATCTACCGTGAAGGGTTGATCCCGCAAGCGCTGGCGACTTATCAGGCGGGACTCGCCTCGTACCAGACCGGCACTCTGGATTTCGAGAGTCTGTTTTCAACCTTCATGGATGTGCTTAATTTCGACGGGGAGTACTGGAAGACATTGATGGAGCACGAAACAGCTCTGGCTCGAATCGAACAGATTACCGGTGTGCCGCTTCACTGAAGGAGTGCATATGCAACGCTATCGAACCGCTTTCTTCGCGATGCTGGCGACGACGCTCCTTCTTGCCGGAGCGGTCGTCTTACTCTGGATCGATCCGAAAGGAGTGCGAGCGCGAATCTCGTCTGCTGCTTCGGGCCAGCCCTCGACAAGCGCGACTTCACCCCAGGGCGCTGAAACGCCGCCATCCGGGCCGAACCCATCGGACTCAAACCCGTCTGAACCAAGCCTGGTCCCGGTCACTCTGACGCCCCAACGGATGCAGAGCATTGGCGTTAAAACCGGCGCCGTGGAGTATCGGCAAGTGCACGATGAGATCAGAACGACCGGAGACGTCGAAGCCGACGAAACGCGGCTCGCCGAAGTTCAGGTTCGCTTCGCCGGATGGATACAGAAGGTATACGCGGACTCGACTTTCAAGCAGGTGCAAAAGGGCCAGCGGCTGTTGACGATTTACAGTCCGGAATTAGTCAGAACTGAAAACGAATACCTGCTGGCAAAGCGGAATCGGGAGCTGCTGGCACAAAGCACCGTTCCCGGAGTAGCGTCCGGAGCTGGCTCGCTTTTGTCTTCTGCGATGGAGCGACTGAAGCAGTGGGGAATTCCAGAGCGCGAGATTGCTGATCTGGAAACTACTGGTCAGATCAAGCGCGAAATGGAAATCGATTCTCCCGCGTCCGGATTCATCGTCGAGCGAAACGCGCTTCCCAACATGTATGTGCAGCCGGGCACGAAACTCTACTCGATAGCGGACTTGTCATCGCTCTGGGTGTATGCACAGGTCTTCCAAAACGACATTGGGCGAGTCAAGGTCGGAGACTCGGCGGTCGTCACCGTTGATTCCTATCCGGGACGTAACTTCCCTGGACGAGTGAGTTTCATTTCGCCTCAAATTGACGAGACCACGCGCACCGCTAAAGTGCGCCTCGAGATTCGAAACCCTGGCATGAAGCTTTCGCTGGGGATGTTCGTAAACGTAAAGCTCGACTTAGCCCTGGGGCGCCAGTTAGTGATCCCCGCGTCCGGAGTGTATCAGTCCGGCACGCGCCAGATCGCGTTTGTCGATCATGGCGACGGACACTTTGAGCCGCGCGAGATTGAAGCCGGTGCGCGTGCCGGTGACGACTCTGTTGTTGTAACGAAGGGACTCAAGGCCGGAGAACGTATCGCCACTTCAGCGAATTTCCTGCTCGACTCAGAAAGCCAGCTACAGGCGGCCATGGGATCGTTTGCTCCTCCACCGCCAGGCGCTGGTGCAGCATCCGCGATGAACGCTCCGACGGTGCAGTTGTCGCTCGACTTCTCGTCCACTCCGTCACCACCTCACAAAGGGGCAAATATATTTCGCGTCAAACTGACCGGCGCCGATGGCGCGCCCATTACAGGCGCTTCGGTGACCGTGACGTTTTTCATGCCAGCGATGCCGGCGATGGGAATGGCAGCGATGCGCAACGTAGTCACTCTGAGCGATAAAGGCGCCGCTGCTTATGAGGGGCCTGGCCAACTGCAGTCGGGCGGGAGTTGGCAGGTCACTGTAGTAGCAACAAAAAATGGCCAGACGATAGGCCAGAAACAATTGTCAGTGACGGCTGAAGGGGGCATGTAGGTGATGGCGCGCTGGATCGACTGGTGTGCCCGAAACCGCTTTCTTGTTTTTACCGGCACTGTTCTTCTGGTGCTCGCGGGCGTCTGGGCGATGAACCGGATCCCACTAGATGCACTACCCGATATCTCAGACGTCGAGGTGATTATTCACACTCCCTGGCAGGAACCGCCCAATATCATCGAAGATCAGGTTAGCTATCCTATCGTCACCGCTCTGCTGGCTGCGCCCAGCGTGAAGGCCGTGCGGGCGCAGACGATGTTCGGTGATTCTTATGTCTTCGTGGTTTTCGAGGATGGAACCGATCTCTACTGGGCGCGCTCCCGCGTGCTGGAGTATCTCCAGCAGATCCAAGGTCGGCTGCCGTCAGGTGTACACCCGACGATTGGTCCGGATGCTACCGGCGCTGGCTGGGTTTACGAATACGCGCTCGTGGACCACAACCACCGCTACAGTCTCGCCGATCTGCGCAGCTTGCAGGATTGGTTTCTGCGGTATCAGATCGCCACTGTCCCAGGAGTAGCCGAGGTCGCGAGTATCGGTGGCTTCGTGCGCCAATACCAAGTGCGCCTCGATCCGGACAAACTCCGCGCGTATAACATTCCGCTCTCAACCATCATCGACAAGGTTCGGGATAGTACGAACGAGGTTGGCGGAAGGTTGATCGAGCTCGGCGGCGCCGAGTACATGATCCGCGGGCTCGGCTATCTGCGATCACTATCCGATCTGGAGACGGTTTCGGTCGCGAGCAAGAACGGAACGGCGGTCCTGATTAAAGATCTGGGGAGTGTAGCGTTCGGACCGGATATCCGCCGCGGCGTTGCTGAATGGAACGGCGAGGGAGAAACGGTCGGAGGCATCGTGGTGATGCGCTACGGCTTGAATGCGCTGAACGTGATCTCAGGCGTGAAGAAGAAACTTGCTGAAATCTCTGGCTCTTTGCCGCCCGGAGTCGAGATCGTGGCGGGGTATGATCGCTCGGGTCTGATCCAAGCCTCTATCAACACCCTCAAGCGGGACCTGATCGAAGAAGCGGTCATTGTCAGCCTGGTAATCATCGTCTTTCTGTTTCATTTGCGGTCGGCGCTGATTCCGATCCTCACGGTGCCGATTGCTGTCCTGGCATCCTTCATTCCCATGTATTACCTGCAAGTCAGTTCCAACATCATGTCGCTGGGTGGGCTGGCGCTGGCTATCGGAGTTCTGGTGGACGCGGCCATCGTGATGGTTGAGAACGGCTACCGTCACTTGTCCGAGGCACAGCAGGCCGCCGGAGCAGAGTCGCGCAGCCTCTCGAAACGTGAGCAAAGGAAGATCCTGCTTGATGCGGCGAAGCAAGTTGCACCAGCACTCTTTTTTTCTCTGCTGATCATCGTTGTCTCGTTCCTTCCGATCTTCATGCTGGAAGCGCAGGAAGGCCGGATGTTCCGTCCCCTGGCCTGGACGAAAACTTTGGCTGTGGGGTTTTCATCGGTGCTAGCCGTCACCCTGGTGCCGCCGCTGATGCTGATGTTCATCCGCGGTCGCTTGCGGCCGGAATCGAGGAATCCGGTTTCGCGTGTCACCCAGGCGATCTATCTCCCGATCCTGAAACTCTGCCTTCGGTTTCCAAAAACCACGCTACTTCTGAACCTCGCCTTTCTAGCAGTGACATTCCCGCTCGCATTCAAAATAGGCAGCCAATTCATGCCGCCATTATTCGAAGGCGCAACGCTTTACATGCCCACGGCGCTGCCTGGTATTTCGATCGGGCAGGCAACGCAACTGATGCAGGAGCAGGACAGGGTTTTACGCTCCTTTCCCGAAGTGGCGAGCGTTTTGGGGTCCATTGGCCGCTCCGAAAGCGCGACCGATAATGCTCCGCTGGACATGTATGACACCACGGTGACGCTGAAACCGCGCGAACTGTGGCGTCCTGGAATCACTTACGAAAAGCTGATCTCGGAAATGGACGCAAAGCTTCAGTTTCCTGGCCTAACCAATACATGGACGATGCCGATCGAGAACCGCCTCGATATGGAACTTACCGGCATCAAGACGCCCGTCGGCCTCAAGATTCAGGGACCGAGCCTCGACGGCATTCAACAACTAGGACAGAAGATTCAGCAGATTCTGGGGGGCCTTCCCGAGATGAGATCCGTATTCGCGGAACGCGTTGCCCAAGGGTTTTACGTCAACGTGGAGGTGAACCGGCTTGAAGCCGCGCGCTACGGACTCACGGTCGGCGACGTGCAACGCGCAATCACCTCCGGGATTGGCGGAGAAAATATTGCCGAGAACGTCGAGGGCCGCGAGCGCTATCCGATCAATGTCCGCTACGCGCCGGATTTTCGGGATGATCTGGAAAAGCTCAAGCGTGTGGTAATCGCGACGCCTTCGAACGCCCAGGTTCCACTGGGCGAGCTCGCAAAGGTTTCATTTTCCAAAGGCCCCACGATGATCCGGGACGAGGATGCGGCGCTCACGGGGTACGTTTACCTAGATCTCAATACCCGCGACTACGGCGGTTTCGTTGACAAGGCCAGCAAGCTTCTGCGGGAGAAACTCACCCTGCCAGCGGGTTATAGCTTCAAGTGGTCCGGCGAATACGAATTCGAGTTGCGCGCGAAAGAGCGCCTGAAGATCATCTTGCCGGTGGTCTTCTTCGTGATCTTTTTGCTGCTGTACATGGTCTTCCATTCGGTCATGGAAGCGCTGGTTCTGATATTCCCGACCGTCTATGCGATGACCGGAGGGCTGCTGTTGCAGTGGCTGCTTGGTTACAACTTTAGCGTAGCCGTGTGGGTCGGCTATATCGCTTTGTTCGGTATCGCGGTCGAGACCGGCGTCGTCATGGTGGTGTACTTGCACGATGCCCTTGACCGCAAACTCGCCGCAGGGCAGCCGCTCAAACCGGTCGACATTAGGGATGCGGCGATTGAAGGCGCAGTGCATCGCCTTCGTCCGAAGTTGATGACTGTCGCAGCGGTTCTCGCGAGCCTTATTCCTATCCTGTGGGAGTCCGGAGTGGGTTCGGATGTGATGAAGCCGATCGCGGCGCCGATTGTCGGCGGCATGATCACGTCCACGATTCACGTGTTGATCTTAGTCCCCGTCTTTTTCGTAATGTTGAAGACCCGCGCCCTACGACGGGGCAGGCTACGGAGCGCGGGAGAAGCTGACGTTGAGGAGTGAATTGTAGTTCGAGGTGTTTGAGCATTTGCAGGCAGTCTAAATCTCAATCTCAAGAAAGGTGATAACTGATGAACATTCGAAGACGTATTCTTGCAGGGGCGCTCGCGCTTGGGTGCTTGCTGGCGGTGAACAGCTTTGCCCAGGACAAGACGAAGGGGAAAACGAAGTCGTACACGTTCCACGGCAAAGTGGAGGCGGTCACCGACAAAGGCTTGACCGTCAATGGAGAAAAAGTCGAGGGCTGGATGGACGCAATGACCATGACTTATAAGGTCGACAAGCCTGACGTATTGAAGAAGGTTAAGGTTGGCGACCAAATCATGGCCACCGTCTACGAAGGCGACATGACGCTCCATAATGTGATGGCGATGCCACAGGAGAAATCGGACAAGCAAAAGCCTAGGAAATAATGCGGGAGCGCTTCAGAGATACTTTCTACGGCGCTTGGGCGGCTAAGTGCGTCACAAAACCAGCCAAGTTGCTGAGGTCCGCGTCGACCTAACCGAGGCCTTGGGAAAATCCGTCAACTTGTTGATCGTGAAGCTCGATATTACGGAGCCCGCCGACGCTGAAGCCGCCGTACTAGCAGCTGTGGACAACTTTGGCCGCATTGATGTGCTCGTCAACAATGCCGCAAACTTTTATGCGGGCTTTTTTGAAGAGCTGACACCGGAGCAGATGGAGCGGCAGTTGTCGACCAGTCTTATCGGCCCCATGAATGTCACCCGCGAAGTCCTGCCGGTCATGCGCAAGCAGCGTTCGGGTCTGATAATCACGATCTCATCAACTGCGGGCCTGATCGGTTTCGAATTCGGTACCGCCTACGCAGCGTCGAAGTTCGGCCTAGAAGGCTGGATGCAGTCGCTGCAGCCCGAGATCGAATCGTTTGGCATAGATACGATTACTGTGAATCCGGGCTTCTTTCGCACTGAGCTTCTGACTGAGGAGTCAACAAAGTTCGCAGAGCGGACCATCGAGGACTACAACGAGCGCAGAACGAAGCAAATGGAATTGTGGAAAGGGCACAACGGGCAGCAGTCTGGCGACCCCGCCAAGCTCGCACAGGCATTGATTACAATTTCGAGTCAGGAAAAAACGCCTCGCCGTTTCATCGCAGGCGCAGATGCTGTCGGCACCGCAGAAAAGGCGGCGGCAACGCTTCAGCAGCAGACCGATACCTACCGTGAACTGTCCTCTTCTCTCGCATACGATAAGTCATAACCGCGCTGGCAGCAAGACGCATCGGCTGCATAAAAACTTTGAGGACCGCGCCCTGAAGCGAGGCTCCGGTCAGTGACCGTTCGTAAGATTACTCCCGATAAATGCTTAGCGCCGCTGCAAGGCGACCGAAAAGCATCGTGTTGGGGATCACCGGTTACAAGCCGACTTGCGGGGAGTAATCGGGCCCTGGTTCTCCAAACACCACTCGGAGATAACTTCCGAGTTGCCGACGATTCGTTCAGGATGCAAAATGGCGAATATGAGCAGACTGTCTAATAAAGTGGCAATTGTGACGGGCGCTTCCAAAGGCATAGGCAGTGGGATTGCAGCGGCCTTGGGGGCTGCGGGGGCGCGCGTAGCCGTGAACTATTCCTCCGACCGGGAAGGCGCCGAACGCGTCGCTCAGGGGATCACCGACAACCGGGGCGAGGCGATCGCGGTCGGGGCCGACGTGTCCAAGGCCGCAGATGCCGCGCGGTTATTCAAAGAAGTGGACTCTGCATTCGGAAGACTGGACGTTTTGGTCAACAACGCCGGGGTGTTCCGCTTCGGCGCCTTCGCGGAGATTACCGAAGAGAGCTTTCACCTCCATTACAACATCAACGTTCTCGGGGCGATTCTCACCGTGCAGGAGGCGATCAAGCGGTTCGGGGCCGACGGCGGGAGCATCATCAACCTCAGCTCTATCGTCGGCTCGCATCCGGTGGGGGGAGCCCTGCTGTACGCTTCCACGAAAGGCGCCATCGAAACGCTGACCCGGGGATTGGCGCTCGAACTGGCGCCCCGCAAGATACGCGTCAACGCCATCGCTCCCGGTCATACAGAAACGGAAAGCAATGTAGCCGCGGGGACCTTTGAGGGTGGTGCCGGCGCCGTTCTGGCTGGGAAGACGCCGCTCGGCCGGCTCGGTCGCGTCACGGATATCGCCCCGCTGGCGGTGTTCCTGGCGTCAGACGAATCAGCCTGGATCACCGGGGAGGTCATTCGTGCCGCAGGCGGTCTCGTTGTGGCCACCTGAGTGCGTTGTGCTGACCTCGCAATAACACATTCGGGTGAACGCAGTCAGGACAACACAGAGAGGAGAATCCAATGCAACTTCAAGATGACTACTTGGCTGCCTATCGCAGCCTGAAGTTGACGCGGGATGCTGACGGGGTCCTAGTTGTGGAATTTCACAGCAACGGCGGCCCGTTCACTTTCACGGCACAAGATCATACGGAGCTCGTCGACGCCTTTTACCGGATCGGGCAGGACCGGGCGAACAAGATTGTAATTCTCACCGGAGCAGGTGGGGAGTTCATCCCTGAGATCGAGTTTTCATCGTTCGGCAACGTCGCCGATCCCGGCGTTTGGAGCCAGGTTCACGACGAAGGCGTTCAGCTTCTGGAAAACATAGCCAATATACGCGTGCCGGTGATCGCGGCTATCGAGGGACGAGCCCATGTGCACTCAGAGTATGCGTTGCTGGCCAACGTAATCGTCGCCAGCGAGGGTGCGACCTTCCACGATGCCCCGCACTTCGCGGGAGGCATTGTGCCGGGCGACGGAATCTTTACCACGTGGAGTTATCGCGCTGGCGCGGGACGAGCGGAGGCGTTCCTGCTCAACCCACAGCCGCTCACGGCGCAAACCGCGCACGAATGGGGAGTGATTGCAGAGGTTGTGCCGAACGGTAAGGCGCTGCCCCGAGCACGGGAATTGGCCAAATTGTACTTGAAGGCTCCCGAAGTGACCCGCCGCAACACGCGCGTACATTTCATTCAACCGTTGAAAGAGCGTATTGTCCGAGAAGTCGGCTATGGACTGTCGCTCGAGGGAGCGTCAGCGGCTGACCTGGTGAAATCAATGGGAGCCCAGAATGAACCTATGGCTCAGAAAGGAAGAGTCGCATGAAACGCACCGAAAGCATCTCATCCGCTCAGGTACTTAAGGACACGCAGCCGGAAGAATTTGATCTGGTGATTCTCGGCGGTGGCAAGGGCTCTACCATCGCTGCGTGGACTTTTGCTGGCGAAGGAAAGCAAGTCGCAGTCGTCGAGCGCAAATACATCGGCGGGTCATGCCCGAACATCGCGTGCTTGCCGAGCAAGAACATCATCCACAGCGCGAAAG
>JAOAPR010000337.1 GCA_025463005.1 Bryobacterales bacterium
GCGGGAGCAACCTCGCCTGCCGTGCACCAAGCTGAAGGCCAGCTATCGAGTAACGGAGCCCCAGCGATAGCGGCGATCAGAGCAAACCCGAATTTAGGCTTTGCCCGTCGAAGCCAGGCGGCCTTGCAGTCTTGTCAAAGCTTTGAAGGGGGCGGGGTGGTCAAATCTCTACGCGGCTTCGCCTGCGGACCGGTGGGCCTCATTCATACGCAAAAATGTCAGAATTTAATCCGAAAAGCCCACCTGAGAGGTACGTCCACTTTGAGTTTTTAAGTCGCGTAAGAGCCTTACAAACTGGATGCCGTTTGAGCAGCTACGTCCGAAAAGTGCCACAAGCAGACGCCCTGCTCGCGCCGAGAAGCGGGCAGATGACGGAGAGATCAAGTGACCGCAGCTGCCGTCTCCCCATTGTATTTGGCGCGCAGGAACCGAAGGGTTTCCACGTCACCGAGGAAAAATCTATCGGCGAGGAATTGATCGTCAGGTGGCTCGACTTGGTCGCTGATCTCCATCCCCAGCAGTTGCTTCGCGGCCCACGACTGTAGCTTCGCGAGGGCTGTGACCTCTGGAAGGTGGTTCTGCAGGATGTAGTCCTTCCACTCCGGAAAAAGCTGCAAGAGACATAGGACCAGATGGCCTAAGAAATCGTACGTGACGCAGCACCACTCGGTCGGGTGCAATTCGCCAAGGTTTCGCTCCGTTCTGATCTTGTGGTAGTTGGGAATTTGAGCGAGGAGTTTCTTTTCCATATCCCAGATTTGCCGCAGCTGAAGCTTCGCGACTTCCGCCTTGAAAGCGTCGTTATCGGATTGAAGGCCTTTCACGAATCGATAGGTCGCCATCATCGCGGAAGCGTTGAGCATGCCGAGCGCATACCTCTCGGGCGAGCCAACGATTTGACTCCAAGTGCGCTCCGGCGTCTCGAACCGCTGAATGAAATGATGCGCTTCCGCAACGGCCCATTGCGCTTCACTTAGCATGAGCAGAACCTTAAAAACCCGCCGGTAGGCCGTGGCAGCGAGAAGGATCAAGCGCTCGGGCTCGTCGCCCGAGAAATATGTGAGGCAAAGGCTGATGAACCTTCTGAGCGCCGCCTTCAAGTCGGCATTCATTTGGGCCCCCGGGGCCAACCACCTCGGCAGGAATTGGACTGTCGCGATACCCCGCCGGTCCATTTCCATCAGATAGGCGAGGGCGTGACCAATGTAGATGTCCGACAGGTCGCGCGCCCTGTCGGGTAACATCCGGTATGGGACCTGAAACGTGTTTCGGGCGCTCTGATCAGCCAGCGCCGCTATAAGCGCGTTGGTTGAGGCGACGCTATACTGTTGGAACATGTGGATTTCAATCAAGTCCTCAAGGCCAAAGACCTCAAGCTGGTACTTACTACTGTTGAAGCTCTTAAGGCCATCATTGCGGAAGACGACGAAAATAAGGAATGGAGCGATCCAGTCGCGGAGGAGCTTTCAAAGATTATGAAGGGGCGGCAGCGTTTGCCTCGAGCGGATCAACAATCTGGATCCGGGCGCGCCCTATTCGGTGGGCGGGCTGATCAGCTTTACCGCGGCGACGATCACCCAGGGTGGCATCATTCGGGCGCCGTTCGGCGCGATTACGTTGGGCACGACGCAATATGGGCAAGACCCGCAGTCCGGCTTCACCACCGCGGTCGACCTGAAGCCCGGCAGCATCACCTCGGCAAGCGGCGCCGGCGTGACGTTTCCGTATGGCGGCACCTCGGACAACGTGACCTACACCTATAACGGCATCACCTATGGTGCCAGCCAGTTCGGAAATCTGGGCATTTCCGCGGGCAATGTCAGCTTGCAAGGCCGCTCGATCAAGGTCGAAGCGGGCGCCGTGGTCGATGTGTCGGGCGGCGGCAATCTGGCCGGCGCCGGCTTCATCTCCGGCCGCGGCGGTTCGGTGAACGTGCTGACCACGCCATTGGTCAACGCCAATCCGTCCGACAGGTACAGCGCCGCGGGCGACCAGGTGTTTGCCATCGTTCCAGGCTATACCGGCGGCTATGCGCCGGTGGATCCCGGTGCCGGCGCGGCCCCCGGCCTCGGCCAGCAGATCACGATCCCGGCCGGGGTACCCGGCCTTGCCGCCGGCACCTATACTCTGCTGCCGGCGCGCTATGCGCTGTTGCCGGGTGGCTACCGCGTCGAGTTGGGCAAGGTCGCCACCGGCGGACCGGTCGTGCAGGGTGCGCCTGCGCTTGGCGATGGGTCCTATGTGGTCAGTGGTTATCAGAGCATCGCCAATACCGGCGTCAAAAACCTCATGCCGACCCAAATCATCGTCACGGCCGGCGCCACCGTCCGGCGCTATTCCCAGTACAACGAGACCGGCTTCAGCAATTTCCTGCAGCAGACCGCGGCCGCGCTCGGCCAGGTTCGTCCGGCGCTGCCGGCCGATGCCGGAATCCTGTCGATCATCTTTGCATCGCAGGCCGGTTCCACGGCGCCGGCGCTGAGCTTTGACGGTACCGGCCTGTTTCAACCGGCTGCTGGCGGGTACGGAGGCAAGGCGGTGATTGCGGGCGGCGGTCAAATCGAAGTCGAGAGCGGGGCGGCGACGCCCGGATTTGCCGGCGTGTCGGTTGCGGTCTCCGATCTGAATGCGATCGGGGCCAACATTCTGCAAATCGGAGACGTCAATGTCAGCGGTGTCACCATCCGAGGCGACGTCGTGCTGTCTGCGGCGCCCGAAATTGCCCTGATCGCAGGCGCCAGCGGTGGCGCCGGCCTCGTGCTCGATCCGGGCGCAATCATCAGCACGCTTGGAAAGGGCGCATCGACCGCGTTCAGCGAGTTTTACCCAATCGGCGATCAAGGTGTCGGAACGGCTGTTGCGATTCTGGTGGCGTCAAACGGCACGATAAGCTTCGGCACTTCAGGCAGCCCCACAACGGTGTCAATCAACGTCGGCGACGGCGCCAAGATCTTTTCCGAGGGCTCGATCGGCTTCGAAAGCGGTGGCCCCGTCGTCATCTCCGATACCGCGCGATTGGGGACGCGCACGCTCGGCCTGGCCGCCGGTGCGATCAAT
>JAOAPR010000214.1 GCA_025463005.1 Bryobacterales bacterium
CGCGCACGCGCAAGCGTCTCCTGAAAGAGTTTTTCGGCCTCGGCCCTTTTGTTCAGTGCAATCAGCGCCCTCGCTTTGCCCGACACGGCCATTGTCGAGGTATCCAGCTCGGGCGTTGACCGCACTAGCTGCAGGGCGCGATCGAAATAGCGGATTCCATCTTCAGGACGGCCAAACAGCGTGAGGCCATTTCCCATCAGGTTCAAATAGCGAATGTGGGCACCGACGTCTTTCAGCTCGATGGAAGTTCTGAGCGCGCCGCCTAGTAGTTCGATCGAGTTGCCAGTGCCGCCCTCCATGAAGGCGATGATGCCCAACTCGCCAGAAGCCCTCGCCTCGCGAGCCTTGTCACCGAGCTTCCGGGCGAGGTCTCGGGCTTCTTCGTATACCTGCCGCGCAGATATGACGTTAACCTCGATGTCTACGGCACCTTTCGCATCGAGAATCCAAAGGCGAAGTTGCGCGTCATTTTGCGCCAACGGCGAATCGAGCTCCGTCGCCAGGTACTCGGAGACTTCAGGAAAAGACATGGTCTCCCACTCGAATCGGAGGCGGCCAATCTTCGCATAAAGGGCGTTGCGGGAGTCACCTGCTTGTTCGTAGAGCTTTTCGGCCTCCGCGTAGAGCGGTCCTGCCATGTACCAGTTGTAAAGCCAAGCAAGCCGGTCGGCCTTCTCGATCAGGCGTTTCGGATTGGCATCACTAGGGCGAGATTGCGCGGTGAGCGGCGTCCAGACTAACGCGGCCGCTACAACGATTGGCATGGCTGTCCCAACTACCCAGCCCATGGAAGAATGGTACCTGATTTCGCCAACAGCTGTTCTTTTGCAGGAGCCGAACTTGGCTCGACGGCGATCAACCCTCAATTCTCCAAATCGCAATAACGTGATCGAAGGGCTCCCGGACCTTCCGGTCGGAGGTGCTCAGCCAGCCCAATATTCTTAACGCAATCAGAAAGCGGGTCAGTCGCGAAGCGCAGTCGATAAAGGAGTCGAAGTGGTTGCTGAGGATTCCCAGGAAACAATATTGAGGCGATATGCTCATGCGGCTCGCCGGCGTAGCCACTCGGCCACGTCCTTACCGCGGAAGCGCACATTGGCTTCGATCTTGTAATGGGGGATCATGTTGCGCGAGACGTAGCTGTACAGAGTCTTGGGACTGACCGCCAGCAGTTCTGCAAGCTCCTTTGCGGTGAGCAAGCGCTCGGATAGCGTCAGCCGCTCTAGCACATCTTGCGGTTCGGCCCGTCCGAGACCTCTAGGAATCGTCGATCCAGCCATGTCGTGCTCTCTTTGGCAGTCCGGCACCAATGGCCGCCGGTCCGCGCCATGAGGTTAGGCCCCGCAGCGGAAACGCTGTTCCGATCCGTTCGTTAAGCGGGGGCTTTTATTCCACGCTTCGTTTTACGGCCAAATCGTTGTCCTGTCAAACGACCTTGGCGGATTCCTGTTCTGCTAGCCCCATCGGACCGCTACCCAAGGCTTGACACGACTTCACTATCACAACCGACCCTTTGATATAGTGAGACTGTTATGGGTTGCGGAAGAACCAGCAATGTGAGCACGGCTAAACATTCCGTGCTGTCCGTTATGCTGTCCGTTTTGCGATCCAAACAGGTGGTATTGGATGGACAGTATAGACTGGATAGACTAGCGGGCCTGGCTGTTAAGTCCTTCGCTTTCAGCCAATTAGTTGAAAACAATCTAATGCGGGAGTAATTCAGTGGTAGAATGCCAGCTTCCCAAGCTGGACGTCGCCGGTTCGACCCCGGTCTCCCGCTCCATTATGTTTCAATGCTTTGCAGAACACTGCTAAGCCCCACAGCTCGATTCGACCCTCTAACCCGTCTCTTAACGGAGTGAAAAGGAGTGAACCTCCGCAGGGAAACTGATTCTAAACGATTTGCCTAACGTGAATGCCAGTCGCTTACGCTGGCATTCACTATCAGCACGTTAGCCCAAGAAGTTCACCGTCTGAGCAGTACGCGGGCAACAGCTTCGATCAAAGCCGCTCGCGAGAAGGGGCTAGAGCCACCTTCGGTAACGGAGTGGAGCGAGCGGAAAGACCATTTCGGGCGCTGATTTCGCGGGCCCGCGGAAACGCTAAAATCGAACAGCAGACACGAAATGCTCATCCTGCTCACATTCGCCGAAGTCGCGGAGCGTCTGGGCATTCAACCCAATGAATGCTTTTAGTTGATTCATGCCAGCCAACTACGTCCAATGCCGGTGGAGGGACATTCGTATTTCGACGAGCGTGCTGTCGAAGACCTCCGAAGAAGCCGCGAGACTCCCGATTCGGCTGATCATTAATCGAGATTTTGGGGCCCCTCCCTTGCGAGCCTCTCTGGGACCTGCTATTTTGTACTGGCTCCTCAATCACCTGAGGTTTAACTGATGCGAAAACACTATCAATTGTTCCTTTCGTTGCTGGTTCCAGCCTTTTTAGTTCTCGGCGGATATGCCGCCCTTAAGGCTCAACAAAAAGCTTCTTCCACGCCTAGCGCGAAGCGCTGGTCGGATGCATCCACCTGGCCTGACAAAAAGGTCCCGGGCAAGGACGCCGCTGTCACCATTGACAAGGACATGAACGTTGTCCTCGATGTCACGCCGCCGGCGCTGCGCAGTTTGACGATCAACGGCAAACTGAGCTTCGCAGATAATAAGGACCTCGAACTGACCACCGAGTGGATCATGCTGCACGGGGAGTTGGAGATTGGCACGGAAGCCAAACCCCACACGCGCAAGGCGACAATTACCCTCACCGACAACGTCAAAGACGAAGATATGAGCGGAATTGGTGGAACGAATGACCGCAGTGACCGCGGGATCATGCTCATGGGCGGAACCCTGAACCTGCATGGTACGGAGAAGAACTCCTGGACCAAGCTGGCAAAGACGGCCGCCGCGGGCAGCAACACCATCGAAGTCTTGAATGCCGGTGACTGGAAGAAAGGCCAGACGATTGTTCTCGCGTCCACGGATTTCGATCCCCACCAGGCAGAGGAACGAACCATTGCTGCCATCCGTGACAATACGATCACGCTCGACAAGAAACTGGACTACATGCACTTCGGCAAGATCACCTTCGACGTGGACGAACGCGGCGAAGTTGGCATGCTGTCGCGCAATATCCTGATCCAGGCTTCGCCTGACGCAGACCAGACGCTCTTTGGCGGCCACATCATGGCGATGAGCGCGAGCAAGATGTTTGTCGAGGGCGTCGAGCTCAATCGCATGGGTCAGAACATGCATCTGGCCCGGTATCCGATCCATTGGCATCTGATCGGCGATGCGCAGGGGCAGTACATCAAGAACTCCGCCATTCACAACACCTATAGCCGCTGCGTGACCGTGCATGGCACAAATTACCTGGGCGTTGAGAACAACGTGACCTACAACAACATTGGTCACTGCTTCTTCCTCGAGGACGGCGTGGAGCACGATAACCAGTTCGTGCACAACCTGGGGATCCTGACCAAGTGCCATCCGGATGCGCCGTGCGTCCCGACAAACCTCGCCCCGTTCGGAACGACGGGCGGCAAGAACTTCGATACGGCCGGCCAGAATGCCAAGGATATCCTGCTGCCTTCCGACAACACGGCGTCGACTTTCTGGATCACCAATCCGGACAATATTTACCGGGACAACGTGGCCGCGGGGTCCGATTCGACAGGTTTCTGGTTCGCCTTGCCGGAGCATCCGACGGGTAAGTTCGAAGGCACGGAGCTCAGTGCGAAGACCTGGCCGCGTCGAATGCGGGTGCGGGAGTTCAAAGGCAACACCGCCCATTCGAACTTTGACAGTTTCCTGTTCGACCGCGGCCCCAGGCCCGATGGCCATTTCGCCACCGGTGGGCATATTTCCCTTGCCAATCCCGCTGACGCGAACAGCCCTCAAGTGGAGTCGGTCATCGAGGATTTCACCGGCTACAAGAACCGAAATGGCGGCATCTGGACCCGCGGTGAGATGCACACATTCAAGAACCTGAAGCTGGCCGACAACGCAATTGGCTACACGCATGCGTCCGGCAACACCGGTCGTTCCGCCTTTACGTCGCGGGTGGTTGACTCGCGATTCGTGGGCGAAAGCGAGAACCTCGGCAACCCCAAGACGCCGGCGGAAAAGGCTTACGGCCGCAGCTTGCCGGAGCCCGATCTCGCGGATTTCCCGATCCGCGCCTACGAGTTCTACGATTTCCGTCATGAGCTGGACAATGTCACCTTCGTGAATTACCAGGACAACGCCACCCGCAAGACGGGAGCGATCTCTTACCTGCTGTTCACCAGCTTCGGAATGAGCAGCAACAACATCGTGCAGCGCGCGAAATTCATCAACGCCAAGCCGGTGTATTTCCCCCCGATGGAGAATAAGTGGAGCAACGATGATTACGGCAATTCGAGCTACAGGAGCGCCGTGTTCCACGACAAGGACGGCTCGGTCGGCGGTGTCGCCAATTCTTTCATTCTGATCAACGACGGAGTCGCCATCGACGAAGCCTGTGAGGTGAAGCCCACCTGGAACGCTGCGGTGTGCAAGGGCGATGTCGGGCGCGTGAATATTGGCGCGGGCGGTGGCGCAGGCGGCGGTCGTGGCGGTCGTGGCGGACCTGGGGGACCCGGCGCAGCCAAAGGCGGCCCCGGTGGTCCTGGCGCAGCCAAGGGCGGGCCTGGTGGTGGGTTTGTCAGAGGCCCTGCCGCTGGACCTGTTCAGCCATCGATCGTTCTCAGCCGGAATGGCAAGGATTTCCCCTTCTACGGAGCAACCAACGTACGAGCGGGTACCGAGATCAAGGTGACCACCGAAAGGCCGAACGTGAACCTCAGCGTGTCGGAACTGGATAGCGGCTCGTGGGTGATCTTCGAGCTGCCGGGATTCACCACTGCAGCGTCGGGTACGGAGCAGAGCAGCCTGGATGCACTTCGCAAGGCCAGTGCCACCTCGTACTACAAAGGCAACGGTTCGCTTTGGGTCAAGCTTGTCTCCACCGGTGACGTCCTTGGCAGCGGCCCTGACAGCGGCCCTAGTGGCGGAGCCAGCCTCCAGGCCAGCCGGTAAGCAGCAACCCTGCTGCACGAGCAAGAGCCCCCGGCACAGGCCGGGGGCTTTTTGTTTCGTACCGCAATGCTGCGCAATCGGTTCCCGGAATCGCCTCCGGCGTCCGGGGAAAGGTCCGCCCAAAATCAGGTCCAAAATCCGGCATCCCCTCAATCAAGCACGGACACCGATCGTCTACACTCCTTTTCCACTCCATTAAGCACCGATCTTGGTACGAAGTTTCAGAAGTTGCTGAACTTGTTAGACCTGAGTACATCTGCATAAACGCCGTTGTTCTTTATTTACAATCGACTCTCATATTCCCAAGCTGGACGTCGCCGGTTCGACCCCGGTCTCCCGCTCCAACACAACCACCTTAAGACGCTAGGAGTTACGAAGAGCGAAACCGGCTTTCGATCTTGAGGGCCGTATTCCCCAAATATTCCATTCGCGGATAAGAACACCCATGTCGTTCAAACCTGGCCAAAAATCCCTTTAAAATCGCACAATCCCCATAGAACATTCCGCGACTGCCAGCCTGGCCCGCTGGACGTCGGGCCCGTAGCCCCCCCACCCGACCAGAACATTTAAATATTTCAAGATCTGTGTTGTCGACTATGACCAACATGAAACACAGCCCGTATCTTCTGGTGGCAGTGGCACTCCTGCTCTCAGTCGTAGCAATAGGATGTGCGCAGCAGCAAACCGTACCAACTCCGGCGGCGCAGACGTGCGACAAAGTGTACGACTTCCAATGCTTGGACAGTTACCATGCGTGCACCTCAAAGTTCCTCCACATAAGGAGCGCTGAAATCCGATGTGAAGGAGCAATGGATGCGTTTCCGGTCGCGTACTGCGGCATTTCAGCCGGGTACGACCAAGCCATCTACAACAGTCCGGAAACCAAGGACAGCCCAATCTACTGCACGCAAGCACAGCTGGATGCGTGCAAGCGATGACTTCTTTCTGTTTTCTACCTTCAGAGGGCCATCGCAATGCAACAAGACCCGCGACTTGACACGCTATGGCACGACCCGCAAATTGGACAGACCCCGACACGTCGTCTTTTTGGGGCAAAGGATGAACTTGCGAAACGCCAGAGACCTAAGCGACTACGGCCACCGAGGCAACAAAGGCATTTCTCACCCGCGCCCGCTGATCCGTGAGATTTTGGTAGGCTGGCGAGGATAACATGCGTGACGAAGGGCATTCGCCAATATCCCGGAGGTCCCGCTAACAAATGGCGGCGTTCTGGAACCGGTGGGCATGGCTGTTCGTCGCTCTGTTCCTCTTTGCGGGAGTCATCCCTGCCTGGGTGTACGGCGATCAGCGAGAGCATTACAACGGTCTGTTGGTGGCGGTGGGCTGGGTACTCTTTCTCGTCGGTGGTTCCCTCTGCAAGAGCAGGCCGTCCGGGCAACAACTCTCGGGGATTCTCAGCGCACCAGGGCAAGATCCTACCGTCCCTGATCGCTTTCGCTCTTTTCTACGCCTTCCTGGGCGACGTCCTCATTTACGTTTCGCCGTCCACGGGGACGGACGGAGTGACTTCCTTGATTTCGTACGACGGCGGAAAAACATGGAACGAGAACACATCCCACGTACAACCATCCGTGTACGTAGCCTGGAACAAAGTAGAGGACTGAACAAAACGCACAATGTCCCGGGGCGACGGCCGTCGATGTAAGGCCCCCCTCGACTCACTGCTCGCACGGTGATCACATCGCCGAGGCACTTACAGCGCTTTGAACTGCAGGCAACCACCGTTGTCGTGCTGTAAGGCCTTGGCGATGTGAGGTTCCATCACTAGCTTTTATGGACGACCTCGAACGAATACCCGTCCGGGTCAAATATATCGGCGGCATAGT